>NZ_JAYKGW010000055.1:0-17383 GCF_035285525.1 Okeania sp.
GCGTTCCCATTGGTCATCCCGTAAGGCATAACGTCTAGTCATTTAGAACATTCCTACTTATGTTATTCTTCATAAGCATATTATACTTTTAATGTCAACCTCTATAATTGATGACACGCCCTAGGAACCGCATAAAATAATTAGGCAATGTGTGAGGAATATGGGAGGCGTGGGAGAAAAGTTCTGATTAAAATAAATATCGGGAAAAGAGGGAGTAGGGAGTAGGGGAAAAGAGGTGATAATTTATATACTAGAATTGATTTGATTTTTGATGATCGCCAGATTTCTAATAGAAGTCTCCAAAAATCAAATTAATGATAAAATTATATAATGTCTGTTGGTATCAAACCGTACAAATGCTAGGGAAGTATCTACTGTTTATAAGGTTTTTCCTTTTTCCTTCTTCTTTCTTCGTTACCCTTGGAGTTGCAAAACTAAGTGAACTAATTCTGGTAAGATTAACTTTTCTGTAGCCAGCTTGACAGCATTACTAGAACCTGGTACTGAAAATACTAATTTACCTTGATAACTACCAGCAATGGCACGAGAAGCGATCGCCCTGGAACCAATTTCTTGATAACTTAACCACCGAAATAATTCTCCAAAACCGGGTAAAGTTTTTTCCAATAAGTGTTGAATAGCATCATAAGTAGTATCTTTGGGTGCTATTCCGGTTCCACCATTAAAAATTACAGCATCTATATCTTCTTTTTGACATAGAGTTTCTATTTGGGCGACGACTGCTAATTTTTCATCTTTGATAATCAAATATTCTGTGATAGAATGACCAGCGCTTCTCAAAATTTTCTGAAGTAACTGACCACTTTTATCTGTTTCTTGGGTGCGGGTATCACTAACTGTAATTACAGCACAACGGACAATAATATTTGGAGGAGCAGGATGAGGAATTTGTTGATCCATATTTATTTGGGGAGTAGGGAACTAGAATAAATAGGGCTTGGTGAAAAAAGTATAGGGTTAGTTAATTGTTCGTTATTGATTTGCTAACGTTTATTGATATAAGTTCACATAAATTGAGTGAATCAATTTATTTATACAAATTGTGTTAAGATGCAGCCAAAAGAAAAGTTTGTGGTGTGAAACCAGGCCACTAAGTAACCGCTATACTGATAAGTTGCCTAGCATGGTCAAGTAATTTCAACTTCTGTGAACGCTAATAACCAAGACAACATAAGTTTTGAAAGCGTCTACAGGTTTTTTTGTAGACTTTGGGAGATACCCTCTCAGTAATTAGATTACTGTGCATTGTTAGCTTTTGTGAGCAATGCAGAGTATCGGTAGCAAGTGTAAGGAGATTAAATATTTTTTCCTCAAAATACCTGCTTTTTGAGCTTCAAGTACCGAAAACTTCTTAGGGTTTGCTCATGGAAAGTCTTTTGGTTGAGGTAGGGAGTAGTTAGGACTTAATATTTAGGGGAGTTACAGAGTAAAATGAGCGGAAAAATAGTAAGAGTAATTTTTCTGTCATAGTGAGCAAAAAATGCTCAATTTTTGAATCTCAGTCCCCTAAAAGCTAACATTTTTTGATACCTAAAAATCCTAAAATCTTCTTCAGATAACTTAAGCTATTAGCCAAGAATTTCAATCCTTGGCTTGGCTAGCTATTAGGTATAAAGTTTTGTCTTTTTCAGCATTTCCTGATATATCAAGACTTGTTAAGTTCTAAACCGTACTTTTCAGCATAACGCTCCATAAACCGCATGAAGCGATCCCATTCTGGTTTAGACTTCATAACATAAAATCCTTCAAGGAATTTAGGCTCACCATTAACAAATCTGGCCTTAACTTCACGACTTACCATTTGGCCTTCTTCATCAATCATATACATACCTGTAATTTCTTGAGTAATATCTTGGCCTAAAGCTTTGGGATTTTCAAAAATAAATGTAGCTGTTCCCTGATTACCACTAGCAGAACGAGTTAGACGTACTTGTTCAGTACCTTCTTCATCAAGACCTTGAATAAATTGAATTACGGTCATTAATTTCTTTAATCCTTAATAAATTATTAAGATATCATTATATAGTAGGGAACAGGGAACGGGAAATAGGTAACAGTTAGAAAAACATTTTCCCTATTCTCTCTCAACGAGGAAGTTATAGCGGTTTTCAGAAAGGTAGACTACAAAACTTCTACCTCTATTGGTCGATTTATGCTTGGTTAAAAATCTTTATCAAATAAAAATTGACAAAATTGATTAGTTATGGTATGACTAACGATCCAGTTATTAGTATCAACTACTGAAGTTCTATAGTTGCTTGAAATCTTGAGACCTCATCTGAAAAACTTGACATATTAAAGATTTGAGCATTTTTTTGTTTGGAAAAAGTGCAACTTTTTGGATAGCTTTGGTTCCTCAAGGAGTCTATTTTGGGGAAAAGTTGGGTAACAAAATTACTCTCCATCCCCCCATCACCCTATCACCCTATCTCATTAAAAAGACTTTTTCAGCAAACCCTATTTAGGACTACTATAGTATCTGGAAAAATTTTGGTTAAGACAATGGTAAGCATTCAGCTCTCAGCTCTGATATCTCAGCTTTATTAAGTTCAAAAGAGGAAAAAGCAATAAGCTGGATTTCCAAGAATTATAAATTATGGTTCATTAATGGATAATGGATAATTACGTCATTTGTTCAAAAGCTGAATGGGATAACATCCTACAGGAAATGCTTACAGACAATGTTGATAGTAAGCTTGAGGTTGACCCTGAAAAATACACACTATAAAAAATCAAGGTAATTATATTATAGGTGTGTTTTTTTTGTCAAATTAAGTGATCAGTTATCAGTTTCTCAGATATATCTATAAATTTTCCACTATGGGTTGACAATTCAAACTTGTCGTTTTTGTACTTCAATTTTCTGACTGAAAATGTGTTATAAATTAAAAGAATAATTGCTTGATTCATAATTATAGCTGAGAGCTGAATGCTAGCTAAGAGCTGAATGCTTCTGAGATTTTTAGGAGGATAAAATCATAATGATTGAAGTTGAGAAGTTAAGCAAAATTTATGGTTCAACCTCAGCACTAAAGGAAGTATCTTTTGCGGTAAAACAAGGAGAAATATTGGGATTTTTAGGTCCTAATGGTGCTGGTAAAACTACAACAATGCGCATTTTAGCTGGATATTTACCTGCTACAACTGGCACTGCTAAAATTGCTGGTTATGATGTACATGAAGATTCGATGGCAGTACGACAATTAATTGGTTATTTGCCAGAAATACCGCCTTTATATCCAGAAATGACGGTGGAAGGATTTCTATTTTTTGTAACTAGAATTAAGCGAGTTTCTGCGGGCGATCGCTCGGCTAGAGTTAAGTTGGCGATGGAAAGATGTGGGTTATTAGAAAAGCAAAAAGTTTTGATTAAAAAATTATCGAAAGGATATAAACAAAGGGTTGGTATTGCTCAAGCTTTGGTACACGATCCCCAGGTAATTATATTAGATGAACCGACTGTTGGTCTTGACCCTAGACAAATTATTGAAGTAAGAAATTTAATTAAGAGTTTAGCTGAAGAACATACTATTATTTTATCTACTCATATTTTGCCGGAGGTTAGTATGACTTGTAATCGAGTGGCGATTATTAATTATGGTGAAATTGTGGCGACGGGTAGTCCGGAAGAAATGAGTAATAGGTTAGTAAGTGGATGGGGATATGAAGTGGAAATTGAGGGAGAAACTGAGCAGATAGAAACGGGGTTAAAGTTATTAGCTGAAGTTCCAGGAATTGAATCTTTAGAACAAATTAAATCAGATGATGAAAATCGTTTTAGACTACAAATAAAATCTCAACCGGAAATGGAGGTAGGAAAAGAAATTTCTCATACTATAGTTACTGCTGGTTTGAGTTTATGTGAGTTACGTCGAACTCGTGCTAGTTTGGAAGATGTTTTCTTGGGTTTAACTACTGGTGAAGTTGCTAACAATTCTATGGTTGAAGTGTCTACAAATTCTCTTCTAGATCAGGAAAAGTCTGAGGAAGATATTAATGTGATAAAGGATAAAAATCAATTACCTGACCCTTGGGAAGATGGATAATTAATAATTAATAATTACCTCTGGTTAAAATCGAGAAGATTTAATAGAGCCATCCTGAAATTAATTGATCATGGATAATTAATAATTAATAATTACCTCTGGTTAAAACCGAGAAGATTTAATAGAGCCATCCTAAATAGGTTGTAATATTTTATCTAACGGGGTTTGGAGAGAACCCCTACAAAAATGGAATTTTCAAACCAATACTTCCTTCTTCCTTTTTCCTTCTTCATTCTAAATAATTTGAACTCTATTGTAATATTAAAAAATTAAGAAATGCTAATAGTAATAAGTAATATTATCGCAATTTACAGAAAAGAATTACAAGGATATTTTTCCTCACCATTAGCTTATGCAATTACAGGAATATTTTGGCTTTTGGGAGGATATTTTTTAGTAGCTATTTTGTTAGGAGCAGATGGAATTATTCAACAAATTGCTACTAGAGACCAACTCGGAATTACTGAACCACCAGTCGATGCAGCATACGAATTTTTGAAAGCTTATCTAGGTATTATGGGTTCTCTTTCTTTATTTTTACTGCCTATGTTATCCATGAATTTATATGCGGAAGAAAGAAAACGAGGTACTTTAGAATTATTAGCAACTTCACCCTTAACAAATTGGTCAGTTGCAACAGGAAAATTATTAGCTGTATTAACATTTTATATTTCGATGGTACTGCCATTATTGGGGTTGGAAGCTATTGCTATTAATGCAGCGAAACCTGCTATTTCACCAGTGTTACTTTTGTTAGGACACGGGGGTTTAATATTACTGGCTGGGGCAGTATTATCATTAGGAATGTTTGTTTCTTCTTTGACAGATAGTGCAATTTTATCTGCTATTTTGACATTTACTTTAGTATTATTTCTCTGGGTAATTGATGTAGTGGCAAATAATGTTAGTGGTGTTTTAGCGGAGGCATTAAAACATTTATCAATGTTGACACATTACACTAATATGATTCAGGGACTTGTAGATACTAGCAGCATTATTATGTTGTTGAGTTATGTGGTTTTAGGAGTATTTTTAACTGCTCAATCAATTGATGCTTTACGGTTCCAACGTTCTTAAAATGAAGGAAGAAGCAAGTTCATTAATGGATAATGGATAATGGATAATTGATAATTACTTCTTTCTAAAAGGGAGAAGCTTTTAACTTGAATTATTTAATTAGATATGATATCTAAATGCTGACAGAGGAAGCAGGAAAATAAAAGTTTATAGGGGAAAAGGTTTTTTTATAACTGATGACAAGAGATGATATACAATATATGTAGAATGAAATTTACAGTATATTTAAACTTGGTGAGATACACCCATAGCGGGCAAGATTCCCACACTAAAAATGTTTAATTATTAATATCTGTATTTCATATATTTGGAATCTACTTTTCTTCCCTACATTACTACATTATATTCCAGAAGTTACTAATAATTGATAATTGATAATTAATAACTGAGTTAATGGAGTCTCACAATGTCTAAGACAAAAATATTACAAGAGGGTCAGTCTTATACTTTTCGGTCTTATTTTGAACTGTCTTATGAAGCTGATGAAATTCTAGCAGAGTTAAATTATTCATTAGTTAAATCTCGTTTATCTTTGCCGAAAACAACAAAAAAATTAGAAAGTTTATCCGAAATACAGAATAAACTAGATGATATTTTACCTTTTGTTAGTTTAAGTAATGAAACTGCTAGAAGAGAAATTTTAGTGTCTCCAATTTTATTGGAAATTGTTCATTATTGTCATTGTCAGTTAAGAATTGAATATTATTTGAAAGTTAATGACTGGTTAAAAGGTAGTTTGGATTATTTATTACGTTCGACTAATAATTTATTAGTTATTGAAGCGAAAAATGATGATTTAACTAGAGGTTTTACTCAGCTAGCTGTAGAGTTAATTGCATTAGCTGAAGTTGAAGAAAATAATATTTTTTATGGTGCAGTGACAATGGGGGATGTGTGGCGTTTTGGTAAATTAAATAAAGCTGAAAAGCAAATTACACAAGATATCAATTTATTTAAAATTCCAGATGATATAAAGGATTTGGGTGCAGTTTTAGTGGGTATTTTGGAAGGAGTAGAAAATTAAAATAATACAGCAGATTCCAAGTTTCTGAAGTACAGATTTTAATAGTTAAATGTTTCTAGTGTGGACATTTTGTCGGTGATGGGTGTACCTGATCATAACAGGAAGCGCTCTCAAACCTATTTTGGTATCTTTTGAATTGATCTTCTTTCTAGAAAATTTGTCATCCCTGGGAAACTTAATGATTTTTAGTTGAATAAAAAATCATGCGCATAGACGAGTAAGGGCAGTCAAAATCTAACATATCACAATTTTGAGCAGGATGCAACCATAAATCTTTGGCAGCGCATTTTTTTTCGGGGTGCTTCATAAAATGAAAATGTGAATGATTTTCCACTGAGGAAGTTATGGATGGAAAGATTTCATCATGGGAAAAACCGGATTCTATATTATTTATCATTATAATGAAGCGATCGCTTCATTATAATTTTATCACTACATATACAGGACTACCCCACTGAGGAAGTTATGGATGGAAAGATTTCATCATGGGAAAAATCTGATTTTCATCTTTATTTCTCCTGAGCGAGTATCTTGCGGAGGATGGGTGTACCTGATCATAAAAGGAAGCGCTCTTAAACTTATTTTGGTATCTTTTGAATTGATCTTCTTTCTAGAAAATTTGTCATCCCTGGGAAACTTAATGATTTTTAGTTGAATAAAAAGTCATGCGTATAGACGAATAAATCCAGTTAACATCTAACATATCACTATTTTGAGCAGGATGCAACCATAAATCTTTGGCAGCGCATTTTTTTTCGGGGTGCTTCATAAAATGAAAATGTGAATGATTTTCCACTAGACATCTCCAAAAATTATCAAGCACTTACTGTAACTATCTTTGAGGAAGCGATCGCGAGTTCGTCCAGATAGTCATTTTTTATGGGACTTATAGTATTACAGATAGTTATTGTTAATTATTAACCATTTTTATGTAATTATTTCTTGCTTTTCACTAAACCTAAAGTCATAATTTATGTTGACATTAATGCTCCTATTCTTAATGCTGATAGCTAAATGCTTACTCATAAAGAAATTTCATCGTAAGCATTCAGCTATTAACTTTCAGATATTCCTACGGAATGCACTCGGATTCAACAACAAGACTTTTCGTTCTTAAATAGTGTTTAAATGAATCAATATTTAAGGTCAAATAAACCTGCTTTGGTAGGAATATTTATAAAGCTTTGATCGCGACATAATAGCTAATAGCTAAATGCTTACATTTCATCCAAGCTCCCTACTATTATCTAAAACCATCAATCAATATTATGTACTTCATCAAATATAAAACCCTTGTATTTTGTAGCTTACCTGTCATTCCCTAACATCATCATCAGGCAAATAGAATGTCACATTATTGCTATTATTTTTCTCATCATCTTGGATTAACCTTTCACCTTCCTTAATCACCCAATCTGTAAACCTTTCTTCCTCATATATAACCCATTGGTTGTTCTCATTTTTAACAATCCATCTTGTCTCATTAGATAATCTTTGAAGTAACTTGTAATATTCTATTTTATTTTCTTGAGACAGTTCCTCTTGGGTGATTAAAAGTTCTTGTTCAATACTACTCCACTTATTATTATCAATCACTTCTAATAATTTATCCAAAAATTTGGTTCCTGCTCCTTCTATTGGTAAAGTTATTGTTTTAGCAGCTTTTTTAGGTTTACGAGGGGGAGGAATTTCAATTCCTATTCCTAATAAAATAATAAAACCATCAACAAGTAGAGCCATAAAAGCTGCTCCAATAGCTGCTTCTTCACCCTTTTCAATTTTCAGAAAAGGTTCAATAATTCTAACTCTAGCATCTTCATCAAAATACTTTGCTTGGAGTTCTTTATATTTGGGATTTAAAGGGTCTAAACTACCATTATATTTTTCTGGCAAACAAACAAATTCTGGTTCTGTTGGTAAACATTTTGGTTTAACTTCAGCTAAAGCTTTACGACCTGCATCAAAAATTTCTTGTGGTTCTTTTCCTTCTAATTCATATTCAAAAAAAGGTCTTAGTTCATCAGCTACTCGCTTAACTCCATTGAATCTAATTTGCAGTTGATTTTTTTCTCTGGTTAGTTGTTGAAATTTAGGTCCTTCTCCTTCTCTGAAAGTGCCTCCTGTTCCACCTACTTCATCTTTTATTTGTTTATTTTTGGCGTTAATTTCATCTTCTAATTGTTGAGCTTTTTCTTCAATAGGAGTAAAAATTTCATTGACTAAATTTTGATGAGCAGATATTGCTCTATTTAAGCCATCTTTTTCTCGTGTTTCTGACACTAAAGTATCATAATAAGCAAAGAAACTTGTATAAACACTGACTATAGAAAAGGAACCTACAGCCATCCATTTTAACCAACGAGCGTGTTTGAGAGTGGAGCCTGAAGTTAATAGAAATAATAATGCTTGAATAGTGGCACCACCAGACCAACCTACATATTTAGGTAAAATTTGTGCTGCTCCATACATGGTTGTAAATCCACTGGTAATGTTGAGGATAATTAATGCTATAAATAGTTTAAAATCTTTTTTGGGTTTTGGCTCGGTGTATATTTTATTGTTTTCGTTATAAGTTATTATATTGTTTCTATTATTTCGGTTATTATCTATCAAGTAGGAATCGGTTTTTACAACATCTTTTGTGTTTCTTTGGTAAGGTTTTTTTCTGTTACATCCTGGTTCGCGACACTCGTTTTCGTCTGGTGACATTTTTTGTAGGATATGGCGATTATTTGGATATCCGGTGCATTCCCAAAATCCATTTTCTTGATTGTTCATAACAAAAAGAGTCTATTAATTTAACTAAGTTTTTCTTGGCTGATGGTGAGCTAAGAAGCATTTAAAGTGCTTTTTAGGAATTCAGAATTCAGAATCCAGACTTCATAAGAAATAAGGGTTACATTCTTAACTAGGTAGAGAAGAAATATGGGGTTTAAACGTTGAACAGCTTAATTGTAAAATTTGCCAATAAATTTCATTATAGCAAATATAGTAATCTTATTTGATTCGTGTAAAAAATTCAAAAGCTTTTAGGGAATAGGGAAGAAAGAATAGGCAATAGACAAGAGTTTCAGTTCTTTTTATTTACTTTTTGATTTGTCACAACCTATTTAATATTTCTATACTAAATTTAGATTTAATTTCTGTGTAAAATATCTAAGATATTTCTCAAGGCATTTTAAGCATTCATTCGTCAGCTATCAGCTATTAGATGTAGCTTCTAGTCCCTGATAAAAACTTTATTAATTGAGCCAAAAAAATCTTACTACAAAATCCAGTTTACTTAACATTAGAGTTCATATTAATTGAAATTATGTCCTTAAGCACAGATTCTTTTTGCTGATAGCTGACTGCTAATAGCTGTTTGCGCAGCATGACCCAGGAAATGCTTACTAAGGCATTACTTCATTATATGATATCTCACTTTTAACATTATGCTCGGCGTAACGCATAATTTCTAATAGCTTTGAATAATCGTAGAAAAGCCAACATTTTTTCAGGAAATTTTTCAGACTTTGAAGGTCTTTAAATTGACTGATTATTTCTTTAGCACATTCTATCAAATACTTCTTTTCTTCCTCAAAAAAATTCTTGGCTCTCTCAGACAAATTAGTTAAGGTTAAGGATAATGAATCTGCACTTAAACGCCAGTGAATATTTATTAATTCTAGACAATCTTTATTGCTTAATTTTGATAAGATAACTTCAGATGTTAGCAAATTCCATAATTTTTCATCAATTGATTTTTGCTGATGCCAAATTTCAGTAATGTACTCTATAAGTTCTCCACTAATTAATTCGATAGGAGTATCATTACTTAAATCTAACTTTTCATGTTTATTTGCCCAATAAATAAATTTAGGTACATATTTATGGTAAGTACTTGTTAAATGTTCTCGCATTTTTCTCAATGTTTTGCGATTCAGTAATTCCCAAGCTTTACTAGCTATAAATTCTGCTTCTATCTCTTTATTTTCTGGATAAGTATCTAATAATTGTAGCCATGTTTCTAGCATCTCAACAGGAAAACCTTTTCCTACAGTTTTATCCAGAAAATTTGTTCTGTCTATATCATTATTACAAAGAAAATTTGAGAGATTTTGCCAATTTATCCAGCGATTAGAATTACTAGCTCTAATTAATTTACTTAAAATTGAAATCAAGTCAACTTTGTCTAAAGATTTTTCTGGAGAATTATCTTGAAAATATTGGGAATTAAACCATTCATAAACTGCCATGAAATAATTTGTCTGAAACTGTACTCTTTGTTCTGAAAAAGTAACACTCTTTTGAATTGCAGACTCCAATAATGGTAAAGTTTTTTGATAAGTTACTAAGTGTGACTGTAGACAAATAAGATAAAGTTTATTAGCTTCAGAATTAGTAAGCTTTAAATCATTAGCAATCTCAGGAATATGGAAAATACCTTTGTCTTTTTCCAATAAATAGAAAGTTAAATAATCTAATGTATCAGGAAAATTTTTCTGCCAAGATTTCTTTAAATGACTTTGGGCAAAAGTTTCTTTATCTAAAAGAGGAAAAAGTCGTTCAATAAACAAATGTTTAAAATTATCTCTGGTAATTCTAACTAATGCTAAATCCCATAAGTGGAATTTCTCTTTTTCAGAACGAAATATCTTTTCACAACCAATTATTAGTTCTTCCAGTTCTTGATAATCTGAATAATTTTTAGAACGTTTTTCTATTAGTTGAAAGCAATCATTTTGTAGCTCTTGTAAAATATCATCTCTAATATTTTTATCCGTAAACCAATCTATAAACTTATTGGCAATGAGAATTTCTAGAGAATCAAAAAATTTATGATCTGCTTTTACTATCTCTAAAAATTTATCTGGCAAAAAACGATAGATTGTAAATAACAAACTCAGTATTAAACTGCCATTATTTCCAGATATTGGCAATGCTTTCCAGAGAAGTTCTAAAAGTTTTAAATTATTTCTATTTTGGGCTGATGAATTTTCCCAAAACTTATGCACCAGAAAATTTTGTACCTTATCTTCCATTCGAGAAATATACTTGCCCAAAGTTTCAATTTTGTCTGGTTTCTCTGGTAGGTATTTAAAGATAAAATCTAGTGATGGATTATTTAACTTCAACCAACCATCTACTTCCTCAAACTCCCAAACTAAATCATCAGAATTATCCTTAGTATTCTTGTCAAGGTACTCACATATAGTAATTAAATCTTCATATTTATCTTTGTTCGGAGCAATAAAATATTGAACATATTCATGGTTGAGAAATTCCTCTTTATCAAACTCATATTTATTAAAATCTAGCCACACCATATTTTCAGGTAAAGAACCTATTCCAGAACCATCTAAATTAACTATTATTTGTGCCCACTTACAATATTTAGGCTCAACCGAACCTATAGCTAAAGATATTTGATTACGCATATTAGTAGGCAAAAAAAGCAAAATATTATCTAGTAGTTTAAGGGCTAAATTTTTTGCCTTTTGTTCAGCAGTAAGCAATAATCTTTTACCGTTCAAAATTACTGATAATGCTTGAAGTAAAATATCTTTCCCATTTTCGGGAAGTCTTTTCCATGTTTCTCTTATTGTATTCTTGACTTTTTCATCTGTACCTTCTTCTGCTGGTAATAAATTAAGAAAACTTTCTTTTCCTAAAAGCCAAGAATTTTTCTCAGAATCATAAGGTAAATTCACATCACTAAAACTTGGTATTGTCAGATCGCTAAGAGTTCTTAATAACCAAAAAATTCGGTTGTTAAATGCAGCCATTTCTGCTTCAGAAACAAAAACATAACGGTGCTGAAAAAATGACCGACTGCCACTTCTCAAAAAGAAATTTTTATCTTTATTAAAAGCAGGAGCGGTTTGAATAAGTATAATTTTTTTGCTAGATAAAACTTGAGTATTATTTCGACAAATTCCTACAGCTTGAGGATTTTGTTCACCACTTTGACTGCCCCAAAAAGAATAATTTGTTTCTGCAATATCTGCCAAATCTGATAAATTATTGTTTAAATTTTCACTGTAAGAAACTATGCGGTATCCACTTTCTTTTCCGACAAACTTACCGTAGATAAACTGGTCAAACTTAGATGTTTGTGACATGATATATTTCTCCTTCATTAATTGATAATTAGAGTTCGCTAAAAAAGTCTTTTTTCCTATTTCCTATTTTCTCCATACCTGTTCCCTAAATCAGTAAACCCTAATTATCTTTGTTTAAATCCTGACTTAGACTTAATTGAATATCAGGAAATATTCTCGCGCTTTTTTTATCCTGAAAAAGAGAGGTTTTATAACTTTATTTTTCGGTGTATTTCAGATTTGCCAAAATACTTTTTTCTTATTTCCTATTCCCTCCATACCTATTCCCTAAAAGAGATAAATTTTTGGCTTTATTCAAAATTGAAATGCACTCACTAAAATTGTATTTCAGTATGAGAATTTGTTGAAGAAGTATTAGGAATATTTGGAGGTTGTTCCTTAATTCCTTGTATTAGCCATTCAATAGGTGAATACATATTTATTGGATTGAAAGGAACTGTCATCTCAATTCTATATTTGTTTTTAGAGTTGTTTGATTTAAACTTTTCTGTATTATTATTTTTATTGCCAAAATTTTCCACGTCTACATCCTCTATATCCTCTGTCGAAAATATAGAATCTTCTTCAATTTTATATGTGTTATCTTTAGGTTTTTCTTCTTCGTTAGGTATCACAGGTGATTTGACATTATTACCATCTTTATAAGTTCCAAAAGCAGAAATATAGAAGAATTGACAGCGATTTTCTAAACTAGGATTTATGTTCAATTTAGGCAAATTTTTAGAACCTTCTATTTTTAGATGAAAATAGTTTTTTAACCATGTCAACTTAGCATTTTTACCTCTTCCCAAAATATCTAGAAACATCTGTTCAGCATACTTATATTGTTCTTCATAAACCTGGAGCTTTTGATTAACTTTAGGATGATCTATTTTAGTAATGCCAAAAGCTACATATTGCTCTAATCTATTTTTATTGCTCTTGATTCGCATCAGATTAAATAATTTCATTAGTAAGATATAATAAGAATCTTCAAAACTCTGTATATCTTCCTCTAGAGGACTTAATAAAAATAAAATTCCATGACATCCAAGAAGATAATCAACTACATTTAATTCGCGATTATTCTCTTCATAAAAGTGCTTTTCTGGATTCTCAAAAACTTCTCCAGGAAGGTCAAAGAATGTTAATTCAATGTTGGTATTGTCGCTGTTTTCAATTGTGTAAGAATATTTACTATATTCTCCTTTTTGGGTAGGATTTACAAACTCTCCTTTCTCTAAAAGTTTTGTACCTTCATAAATATAATTTGCTGTAATTTCATCAGTTGGTGTAATTCTTCCTAAATCGGATAATTCTTGATATAATCTGAGCATATAAACAGATTTTCCGGCGTTGGGAAAACCCCAAATTCCTAAACGAATTTGTGAAGGAAGAATTCGTGTTTTGGGAATTGGTTCATTGATAGATTGATTGAAAGTTTCGTTGATTTTGGTGTTAGACATAAACTCAATTCACCCCTTGGATAATTAGCTTTACTTCAATATAAATTTACCGCTAATTTAGCAGTGTAAGTATTTCGTGAGGAATGCTGCGCAAACAGCTATTAGCTATTAGCTATCAGCTATCAGCTATCATTTTTTGTAAGAATTAAGCAAATTTAAGGTTGAATAATCGGCAATTTCATTTATTAGTTTTAATTTTTATTAGAGATTAATTCCTACTGCGGTTTGACAGTGAGTTAATAACTCATAGCTGACGGCTGAATGCTTACTTAGCAGTAAAGAAAAACTATAACTGGACATTCATGGAACGCCCAAATATGTTTATTATAATTGCTCTTGGTAAAATAAGCTAAGACAAATTTAAAGTGCTTTTTAGGAATTAATAATTCAGAATCCATAATTAATAAGCAATAAGGATTACATTCTTAACTAGATATAAAACAAATATGGGGTTTAAATACTTAACGGCTGATAGTATCATCTATCAAAGTTAACCATTGTTTTTCTAATTCTGGTTATTCCTTTAATTCTTAAAAAGGAGTAGGGAAAGTAGGTATAATATCAAGGATGAAAAAATAACTTATGTAAGCATTCAGCTATTAGTCGTCAGCTCAATCAGAATAATACTTAAACTTGAAGAAGTGCTGACAGCTCATAGCTGTTGGCGCAGCATGACCCAGGAAATGCTTACCTTTTATCTAACACTAAAACAAATAGCTAATAGCTGACTGTTAAATGCTGAATGCTTATTAACTTGCTAATAACTGATAATTGATTGAATGGAGTCTCACAATGCCTAAAACAAAAATATTACAAGAGGGTAAATCTTATGCTTTTCAGTCTTATTTTGAACTATCTTATGAAGCTGATGAAATTCTAGGAGAGTTAAATTATTCATTAATTAAATCTGATTGATCTTTGCCCTAGACAACAAAAAAATTAGAAAGTTTATCCGAAGTACAGAATAAACTAGAGAAGATTTTACCGTTTGTTAATTTAAGTAATGAAACTGCTAGAAGATAAATTTTAGTGTCTCCAATTTTATTGGAAACTGTTAATTATTGTCATTGCCAGTTAAGAATTGAATATTATTTAAAAGTCAATAATTGGTTGAAAGGTAATTGAGAATATTTATTATGTTCCACGAATAATTTATTAGTTATTGGAGCCAAAAATGATGATTTAACTAGAGGTTTTACTCAAATAGATGTAGAATTAATTCCATTAGCTGAAGTTGAAGAAAAAAATATTTTCTATGGTGGAGTGACAATAGGGAATGTGTCGCATTTTGGTAAATTAAATAAAGCCGAAAAGTAAATTATACAAGATATCAATTTATTGAAAATTCCAGACGATATAAAAGATTTAGGTGCAATTTTGGTGGGTATTTGGGAAGGAGTAGAAAATTAAAATAATAGAGCAAGCAAATTATAAGTATCTGAAGTACAGATATTAATAATTAAATGTTTTTAGTGCAGACATATTGCCCGCGTGAGTGTATCTCACCAAGGAAGAATCTGCTGTATATTCAGTTGAATAATTATAAATAGGTTTTGGTGGTTGAAAATCTAGTTGTTGAGGTAGTAAGTAGGGA
Source organism: Okeania sp. (assembly GCF_035285525.1). Classification (GTDB taxonomy): domain Bacteria; phylum Cyanobacteriota; class Cyanobacteriia; order Cyanobacteriales; family Microcoleaceae; genus Trichodesmium. The sequence goes on from NZ_JAYKGW010000055.1 coordinate 15,312, forward strand.
GGTAAAGAAGTTCATACAAGTCCCTACTATTAGACACAATGTATATTACAATTTATTCAGGATTACCATAATTTATAGCTAACTGTTTAAAGCAATATTTGTAATAATAGTTTGCTAGCTTGATATTCGTATTTATGTTAAAAAGTTAAATAGTCTAAAAATAAGGATTTTAACCATGACAAATTTACAAACTCAAAAACCTAAATATACTCTTCAAGATTGGCAAAGAGGATATGAGTCTCAACCCAATGAATATGATTATTGGATTGATAATATAGAAGGAGAAATACCAAAAGATTTAAACGGTACATTTTTCCGTAACGGACCTGGTTTATTAGATATTAATGGTCAATCTATTGCTCATCCTTTTGATGGGGATGGAATGGTTTGTTCAATAAGCTTTAAAAATGGTCGTGCTTTCTTCCGAAATAGATTTGTAAAAACAGAAGGTTATGTGGCAGAAAAAGCAGCCGGAAAAATTCTTTATCGAGGTGTTTTTGGTACTCAAAGACCAGGTGGTTGGTTAGCTAATATTTTCGATTTAAAAAGTAAAAATATTGCCAATACTGGTATTCTTTATTGGGGCGATAAACTTTTGGCTTTGTGGGAAGGAGCGCAACCTCATCGTTTAAATCCTCAGAATTTAGAAACTATTGGAATTGAAGATTTAGATGGAATTTTACGATCAGGTCAAACTTTTTCTGCTCACCCAAGAATTGAGAAAGGAAAGGATGGAAAAGGAGATATTTTAGTTAATTTTTCTGTCAAAACTGGTCTATCAAGTATCATCACTATTTTTGAATTTAATAGTCAAGGAAAATTACTTAAACGTTACTCTCATTCGATTCCTGGTTTTGCCTTTTTACATGATATGGTAATTACACCAAACTACTGTATCTTTTTCCAAAATCCTGTTAGTTTAAATCCTCTTCCTTTTTTGCTAGGATTCAAAGGTGCTGGTCAATGTTTAAAGTTTTTACCTAATAAGTCAACCCAGGTAATTTTAATTCCTCGTGATGGTAGTAAAGAGATGAAAGTTTTGCCAACTCAACCTTGTTTTGTCTTTCATCATGCTAATGCTTGGGAAGAAAATGGAGAGATTTATGTAGATTCTATTTGTTATGAATCTTTCTCACAAGGAGACTTAGCTGGTGATTTTCGGGAAGTAAATTTTGATGCTATTCCAGAAGGTCAGTTATGGCGATTTAAGATTAATTTATCAGAGAATAATGTAGAACATAAATTAGTGGAAAGTCGTTGTTGTGAATTTCCAACTTTAAATCCAAATAATGTAGGAAAAGCTAATAGATATTTGTTTATGGGAGTTGCTGAACAACTAAGTGGAAATGCTCCTTTACAAGCAATATTAAAAATCGATTGGCTAACAGGAAAACGTCAAGTTTTTAGTGTTGCGCCGCGAGGTTTTACAGGAGAACCTTTATTTGTTCCTTTTCCAAATGGGGTGAATGAGGATGATGGTTGGTTATTAATGTTGATGTATGATGCAGCCGAAAATCGGTCGGATGTTGTGATTTTGGATGCTCGTGATTTGGAGAAAGAACCTGTGGCAAGATTACATTTAAAGAATCATATTCCTTATGGTTTGCATGGCAGTTTTACATCTCATTATTTTGGGGAATAAACAATAATGGATAATAGATAATTGATAATGGATAATGAAAATTATAGCAATCCGTGCTTATGTTGCCGGATTTATGACGGGAATCAAATAGGTATTTTATATCTATAATTATCAATTATCTATTATTTATTCTGTCTTAATAGGAGAAGAAACTACTAATATTTTTAGTGAAAGTAAACGACTTTATTACGATTTTTATGATGTTTTTAACAGGCTATAACTAGAGGATAACTATCAAGATAAGTCTGCTTTAAAGATTAATTTTACTCTAAATATTGTTTGATTTAGCGGTTCTACGGCAGACGTGGAAATAAGAATTTTTAACTATTGCGATATACGCAATAGGAATTTTTACTCAGATTCACAAACTTCATAGAATCTCTGAGAAATAAGAACTTTTAACTATTGCGATATACGCAATAGGAATTTT
>NZ_JAYKGW010000056.1:0-19698 GCF_035285525.1 Okeania sp.
TTTGGGAAATTTATTTGATAAACTTTCAGAAGAAAGGGGTGAGTTTAGTAAGGTTAAAAGTTTTTAATTAAGTTAACCGAAAAACCCGCCCCTACTTTGGGAAATTTATTTGATAAACTTTCAGAAGAAAGGGGTGAGTTTAGTAAGGTTAAAAGTTTTTAATTAAGTTAACCGAAAAACCCGCCCCTACTTTGGGAAATTTATTTGATAAACTTTCAGCAGAGCGATCGCCTCTTTAAACTTTAAATTTCTCAGTTATCCGTTTCATCGCCTCATTCACATTTTCCCGATTATTAAAAGCAGAAATACGGAAGTAACCTTCACCGGCAGCACCGAAACCGGAACCTGGAGTACCCACAACATTACAACTTTGTAACAGTTTATCGAAGAAATCCCAACTTGACAAACCAGCAGGAGTCTGCACCCAAACATAAGGTGCATTTACTCCACCATAAACAGTTAACCCTGCTGTTTGTAACTGGGAACGAATAATTTTGGCATTTTCTAAATAAAATTCTATTAATGCTTTAACTTGAGCTTTCCCTTCCTCGGAGTAAACTGCTTCCGCACCCCGCTGCACAATATAAGAAACTCCATTAAACTTGGTGCAATGACGACGGTTCCATAATTTCCATAATTCTACATCGCTACCATCAGCAGCTTTACCTTTGAGAGTTTTGGGTACGACAGTCAACGCACAACGAGTACCTGTAAAACCAGCATTCTTGGAAAAAGAACGAAATTCGATCGCGCATTCTCTTGCTCCTTCTATCTCATAAATAGAATGGGGAAGACTGGCATCAGTAATAAATGCTTCATAAGCAGCATCGAATAAAATAATGGCATCATTCGCCTTAGCATAATTTACCCATTTTTGCAAGTATTCTTTAGTCGCCGTCGCACCAGTAGGGTTATTCGGGAAACATAGATAAATTAAATCTACCTTTTCAGTAGGAATTTCGGCAGTAAAATTATTTTTCGCTGTAATTGGTAAATAAACTAAACCCTCATATTCTCCCTTATCATTCACATCACCAGTGTTACCTGCCATAACATTAGTATCTACATAAACTGGATATACTGGATCGGTTACAGCAATAGTATTATTTTTGCCAAAAATATCTAGAATATTACCAGTATCACACTTAGAACCATCAGAAATAAAAATTTCCGAAGCATCAATATCGCATCCCCTAGCTTGAAAATCTTGAGTAGCAATCTTTTCCCGTAACCAAGCATAACCCTGTTCTGGACCATAACCCTTAAAAGTAGAGCGATCGCCCATTTCTGCCACAGCTTTAGTCATAGCTTGCAGACAAGCTTCTGGTAATGGTTCGGTGACATCCCCAATACCCAATTTAATAATAGAGGCTCCCGGGTGTGCTTCAGCGAAGGTATTAACTCGGCGAGCTATTTCTGGGAAGAGGTATCCTGCTTTAAGTTTGAGATAATTATCGTTAATTGTTGCCATGATAGAGCAATCCTATTTTATTTGTGTATAAAAATCTTACCGCTTTTCGGGAATGGGGAATAGGCAATGGGTAATAGGCAATAGTTTGGGAGTTTATTTCTAGTTTTTGAATTATTAAAGCCTATTTAGGATTGTTATAAATAGAAGAAAGTTACTAATAATATTAGAACTGTTAGAAAACTGAAAGTCAAATTTCTTAAGTATTTCCTACGGAATGCTGCGCAAACAGTAGTCAGCTCTTTCACTTATCAGTTATCAGCTATTTCAATTATTAGTTTAATGGGTAGATTAAGTAAAGATATTAATCATTAATTTTTCACAAGTAGCGGGTATCTTACCTTTGTGTATTTATATTATTAAAATTGAGTTTTCTATCATATTTTATCCAGAAATTATAAGTATATAAAATCAAGATATTAATCATTAAATATTCCCAGTGCAGGCATCTTGCTTGCGTGGGTATATTTAACCTATTAATAATTAAATTTTCTATATCAAGTTTATTAAGTATTTCCTACAGAATGCTGCGCAAACAGCCTTCAGTTATTAGTTTAATCGGTAGATTAAGTAAAGATATTAATCATTAATTTTTCACAAGTAGCGGGTATCTTACCCTTGTGTATCTATATTATTAAAATTGAGTTTTCTATCATATTTTATCCAGAAATTATTAATTTATTAGAAATGAAAACAGGGAATAAATGCATCAAATTATAAGTATATGAAATCAAGATATTAATAATTAAATATTCCCAGTGCGGGCATCTTGCCCGCGTGGGTATATCTAACCTATTAATAATTAAATTGTCTATATCAAGTTGGATTAATTAGGGTTTGCTGATTAAGCGTGAAAGTATTGATAGATAAAAAAAATTTTAGCTTTTTTAGGTAAGAAAAAAGTATGCCTGTTTGAGCTGCTGCTAAACAAAATCATCATTTTAGGCAAAAGTTAGGGAGAAAAATTACTCGCGTAGGGAGCTTGCATGCAACCTCCCTACCCTTAAAAAAGACTTTTTCAGCAAACCCTAATTAACCAAAATACAAAAATACAGTTATAGATAATTTAGTCATCTTTAGATAACTTCAGCTATGAGCAAAGGATTAAAAACTTTGGCATTGTCTATCATTTGCTGGTATTTTTAAAGACTGAAATTGTTCAATTTTGTACCATAAAAAGCTTTGATAAATAATTCAGTAATCCCTAATTAAATTAAATATTATTAGCATCTTCTTTATATGGATATATCTCCGTAAAATGGAATTGACTTGAAGAGATTTTCCCAAAAAATTTAGGAATAAATTTATCACTTTTACTTTGAGCAGCAGGTTCAATTTTAGTCTCCTAGAACTATGACAGGCAAGATGCCTGTGTTACACAGAAATCCGCTGTATTGAACCATTAAAACCAGTAATTGTTTCTGGTAATTCTTCTGGTTCAATAACTGCTAAAGTATTCATATTATAGGTAGTGAAAAAACTCTTATTTTCCTGCAAATTAATATCTACAATAGTCAAAGTATTTCTCGGAGGTAAATTACTATTAAGTAAAACACGAGGTCCGCTACCTAAAGCACCCGTAAATAACAACTTTAAATTACCTTTATAACCAGGAAAATAAGCATGATGATGACCGCTAATATATAGATGTACATTATATTTTTCTAATAGAGTTTGTAATTCTTCTGCTTCTGCTAAAACATTACCAAATTTATTTCTCCCAACTGCCACAGCATAAAGAGGTAAATGCCCCATGACAATTCGCATTTTTGCAGTTTGTGCTTGACTACTTGCTAGACTTTTTTCTACCCATTCTAATTGTTCGGTAGGGATATAAAATGAAGAGGCATCCCAAATTAAATAAAAAATATTTTTGTGGAGAAAGCTATAGTAAAAAGGAAACTTTTCTGCCTCCAAAAATTCGATGTTTAAATCTTTTTGATGTTGACTCCAATATTCTTGTGCTAATCTACGTTCTTTGGCAAAAATAAATTCTCCTCCCTCAGTATAACCAGAAGCATCGTGATTACCGATAGTAATAGCAAATGGTTGTTTAATTTGACGTAATGGTGTAAAAATATAGCTATCAAAACCATCCCACATAGCTTGAATATTTTCTTCAGTAAGTGACAGTTTTTGTCCGGCAACCATGTCACCAGCACAAAGAACTAAATCTGGTTTCCATTCTGATATTAAAGGAATAGTTTTTTCTACTTGAGATTCATAATTTGTAGAACCATATCGACTATTTAAGTCACTAATAACTACCAGGCGAATATCTCCTTTTTTCGGAGCAAACATTCCTGAAGGTGCCGATGTAGATGGAGTAGGAATTTCTGAAGGAGAAATAGTTGCTTTTTCTGGAAGTTGGGAGTTAGTATTTTTAACATTTAAAGTTTGGCTAGTGGAAAATATTCTGCGGACAGTTACTGCAAATCCTAATCCAAATAAACTACTTAGAAAAATAAGTAAATTACGACGGTTAAATTTCATATTTTTTGCCTCAAGTAAATTATATAAACAATATATAGCAATCCGTGGGAGGGAGAATTAATAATGAATAATTGATAATGAATCCCCAGAGTTTTTTAGAACTGATAACTGATAACTGAAATGACTAATGGATAATTAATCATTGATAATTAGAAATACTTTTCAGGTAGTCTTGTGGACATAGTTATTTAGAGTATAAATAGAGAACAGAGAATAGAAATTACCTTAAATTCAGTTTTTCCAAGAAAATTTGATTCCTTTAACTAATTGACTTTTTTAAAAATATCACTACCTGTACACCAACACCAGTTTTAATTATCTACTAATGAAGAATTTTTTTGTTACTTGTATAATCTAAAAAGCTACTCTAACGGTTCCATAACTTATCAACTTTGGTTCGTTCTGAACCCTATAGAATTATAGATAATAATCAGGTGCATTTCATATTTTTCAAAATACTTTTTTCCTCCATATCTATTCCTTCCATACCTGTTCCCTGTTCCCTAAAAGCGATAATTTTTTTGCTTTCTTCACCCATTGAGATGCACCACAATAATCTTGTTTGCTAACTATGAATCAAGCTTATTTATTTAACTTTAGTTAACCTAAATTTAATAATTAATTACTGTTTCTAGTCTATTATTTCTATTAAGATTGTTTGATGTTATAGCAATCCTAAATAGGTTATGAAAAATCAAAAACTCAATAGGGCGAGCTAATTAAATATCAAAGCATTTACAAATAAAGGTTTGAACAATTAACTACTCCCTACTCCCTATTCCCTATTCCCTGTAATTATGACATAAAAACTAAGAGGGAATTATGAATGACCACCTCTTCTACAACTTCCCTAAATCCTAACTCTTAATTATTCCCTACTCCCTATTCCCTAAAAAGCAATGAGGTGCATATCATATTTATTTGCCAAAATACTTTTTTCCTCCATACCTATTCCTTCCATACTTCTTCCCTCCATACCTGCTCCCTGTTCCCTAAATTAGAGTTTTAACTTTTTTAGTCTTATGTTTAAATTATTCGCCTTTCGTTATGCCTTATTAGCAATCAGCTATCTAACTTTAACCCTATCAATAGGTTTATTTTCCAGACCAGCTTTTGCTGAATCCGAACCCGATAAAAAATATCTTGAATCTTGCAATCAAAATATTAAAATATTAGAAATATCACTAGATAATACAATTAATAAATTCCTCACCATTTCTAACTTAATCACCAATAAAGAAATGGGATTAGCCAACTTAATTAAAACCATAAAAGAACAAACAATTGTTGCTATAAATAATAGTCCTAGTCCTTGGCCGACACTTCACAAAAGAGCCAGATTAGCCAAAGTGCCTGTAATGATGTATCACGACATTTTAGCACGAAAAAAAGTATCTTTCGATCTAACAAAAGAACAATTTGAATATCATCTAAAATCAATTAAAGAAAACGGTTTAACTCCTATTAATTTCGACCAATTAATTAGACATTTACGCACAGGAGAACCACTACCAGAAAAACCAATAGTTCTAACTTTTGATGATGGATATATTGGTCATTATGAAATAGTTTACCCTCTGTTAAAAAAGTATAATTATCCAGCACTTTTCTCAATATACACAGACAAAGTAGATGGGAAAAAAGCTGGTCGTTCTACTGTAACTTGGGAACAATTACAAGAAATGGTAACAAATCCATTAGTTACTATTGCATCTCATAGCGTTACTCATCCTCGTGACTTAACTAAATTATCTGACCGACAAGTTGAAAAAGAAATGTTTAAGTCAAAGCAAATTTTAGAAGAAAAATTAGGGATTAAAATAAACTATTTTACTTACCCAGAAGGTCATTATGATAAACGAGTAAGTGCTTGGGCAAAAGCAGCAGGATATACAGGAGCAATAACCATGAAAAATGACATAAATCTCTTTAGTAATGAATCAAAAAGTTTACTAGCAATAGACCGTTTTGGTCAATCAGCATTAAATATAGCAATTGATGAAACTTCTGGTGGATTAGAATTACCATCCTCAAAATTAGGCTTTGATTTCAACAGTCAAATTAGTAAACATGAAATCTCTTTACAAGACATTCCTCTAATTTTAATTTCTGGGGGTAAACCAATTACTATTCATGCAGATAATCGCTATCAAGTAAAAGATATTTTGGCAGAAAGTGAGGCGATCGCTGGAGTAGATGGCACATTTTTTTCTCTCGAAAGGTTAGATTCTAACCAAGTTATAGGTCCTATTTTAAGTCAGAGTACCAAACAATTTGTGCCTGGGGATAAAAATGATTATGAAAAAATAAAAAATCGTCCGTTAGTGTTAATTAGTGATGATAAAGTAGATTTTATTCCTTTTGATGCGGAACTTCATAACACTATAGAAGGTCTGCAAAAATTAATGCCAAATGTTCAAGATGCTTTTGTCGGAGCTGGATTTTTAGTCAGAAATTCTCAACCACAACCAGCAGAAACTTTTGGCGATTTATTCAAATTTAATGAACTTCGTCACCGAGCATTTTGGGGTATCCATCGTAGTGGTCAACCTATTGTTGGAGTATCTTATCAAAGGGTTGGTTCAGTGGAACTTGGTCAACTTTTAGCACAAGCAGGATTTCGGGATGCTATAATGTTGGATTCTGGAGCAAGTACGTCTTTAGCTTATAATGGTGAATCTTTAGTTAGATATACTCCACGTCCTGTTCCTCATGTTGTGGGTTTAGTTCCTCCAAAGTTAAGTTGTATTGTGGTTCAGTATTAGTAATAATTAGGGTTTGCTGAAGAAGTCTTTTATTCGAGAGAAGGAGCCAGAATCCAGAATCCAGAAGCCAGGAGAAATGGGAATTACAGAAGAGGTAGTCAGAAGAATTATCCCTTGGTTTTCTGCCATAATTAGCCGATTTTTCGGGAACCGTAAGTCCTAGACTTTTTAGCTTGAGATACTTAAAAGCTGGCACTTTTGACCTACCTACAAAATGCTAAAAAGTTTAGCTGTAAAGGCTTTCATCTTTGATCGGCCAGCCCTAACTATTAATTATTAATTATTAACTCTTAATTATTAATTATTCGGTAATACTATTTATTGACATTAAGCTAGATTAGAAAGTGCTAAAATCAACATCAAAATCACAAATTAATCACTTTATAAAAAAATAGAGATGCAGTTCTGTTTTTACCTATAGAAATAACTATGTTTTGTTTTTTAATGAGATTTTGTTGAATAATTCTTTGGTTAAATAATGAGATTTAGTAGTCAAGAATCGAAAATTAGAATAAATGGAGAGTGCTGAAAAATTAAGAAATAAAGTTTCTTAAATTTAGCGATAAAAAATTAAAAAGTTTCTTTTAGCCACTCCTTTTCTTTATAAAAAGAGTTAATTATTGAAAGAGGATATAGTTACATTAATTCTGTTCAAGTGGTTTTGTTATCTTTAGTGATACTAAGTTATACTAATTTGATTTTAATAAAACAATCATCAGAGAAAAATCAAATTTTTTGTTTGAGTTTGTAATTCTTATTTAAGAAAACATTGAATTTAACGACTTGGCTTTGTATACATTCTATATATTTCTATTAAAACTCCAATAAATGAACCAGATAAGCCTCCAATAACTCCTCCCCAAAATGGAGTAAGTAGTGGACTAAAACAAGCATAAAGTCCATCCAAACCATCACCACAATTTAGAGGTTGAATTTTTTGATGATAGATAATAATAAATAAAACTGTACCCAAAAGTGAAACAAAAGTTGCTACATTAAATATTCTCATCCTACATCTTAAATGAGTAATGAATTTAGTAATTAAACCAACTATTCCTCCAATAGTACCTCCGATAATAATACCTATACAAGCAGCAAATAATGAAACAAACCATACAAACACCACAGGAAGTATACTACTCATAAAATTCTCCTAATTTTATAGTTTCTAAGTCCTCCAAAAAAGTTTTAGTAAGCATTCAGCAGTCAGCCATCAGCTATCAACTTTAAGTTATTAATTTAATTATCATAACCAAGAAGGAATTAGCCTAAAGCGCGAGGATTAAAAATTATCAATAAAATTGGTCATCAGCTAACCTTATAATTGCTTAATTCTTTACACAAGCTGTTGGCGCAGCATTTCCCAGGAAATATTTACCAACTAATACAACTGACTATATAATGAATAATTACCTCTAGTTAAAAAAGAGAGGATTTAAACAAGTGGGGAAATATTATTTATTTCTCTTCTCTTGGTCGATTAGATATAAGGATAACCTTTAAATTTAATAGATGAATTATTAATTATCCATTATCAATTATTCATTAGATATATTGAGCAAATTTTCTATCTGATTAACTTGGTTAGGAAGGCAAATTAAATAACACCAGAAAATTTTCGTTTTAGCCAGGTAAACCTATTGAGCATAATTAATTTTCTCTGGTTTTATTCTCTTCTCATTCCTGATTGGAATAATAATCAAATGAAACTCCATCAAACTACTTTTATTCTAAGCATTCGGCAGTCAGCTATCAGGTATCATAATAGTGCTTCTAGTTTTTGAATAGAAGCTTTATTATTCAGAGATTTCTTTTACTATAAAAGCTAGTTTTCAAGCCTATATTCTTTTAAATATTTTCTTTAAGCTTGAGGTTTTTGTTGCTAATGGCTGACAGTTAATAGCTGAATGCTTACCTTTTATTAAATAAAGTTATTTGTGCAACCGACCCAGATTATAGCTCAGTTAATAACACTAAGTCAATAGTCAACATTAATAGTGCAATAATTAAGAAATAAGTCAATGGCCATTTTTTGACTATAGAATCCTCAATGATTGAATACAATTAGCTAAATCAAATATAATTTATCAGAAAAAGTCATTTTTTTATACATTTTTATAAAAATATATTTCAATAATTAATAATTACCAAAAAATCAGATCTAATGCCTCCCTTTTCAAAGAGATAAAAAACATTTCAATTCAGTATTTCAATCCCAATGCTTTAGCTAGAGGTACTGATAACTAATAACTGAAATAAATTTTTTCTTCTTCACTCTTTATTAGTCATAATTAATACAGCGTTTCCCGTTGTTATAAGGTACAAAATTTTAGGTTTGAATGAACATAAAAAATCCCAACAAGCCCTTTCAAAATGATAACTGAAATGACATAGAGATCGCTTATTTTTTCTACAGAAATTTTTACCATAAAAAATTAGTTGCTAGTAGGAAATTTTGCTACTAACAACTAATAAGAATGTAAGCATTCAGCAGTCAGCTATTTATTTGATTTTGATATCAAAGCTTGGCTTTGTTAAAGTAAATTGAATCTTACTATCAAAGCTAACTTTAAAGGTTATATTTATTTAAAGCCTTTTTTATATCTTAGATAGGGTTTGCTGTTTGCGCAGCATTCCGCAGGAAGTGCTGAAAGCTAATAGCTAAATGCTGAGGAAGAAACAGGTAAAGAAAGTTGAGGTTGAGTCTTTGATTGATGACCATTACTATTAGTATCAGAGTACTCTGGAGATAATAATAATTGTCGAATTAAACGAGCGATCGCTTTTTGAGTCAAACCACCTGCTACTTGTTGCCCTACCTTTTGCATTTCTGGTTTAACTAAGATATTAGGTACTAATTGTACTAACTGCATAGCATCAAAACTAGGAGTATCTTGAATAATTTGCCAGATATTTTTAATATGTTCTGCTCTCTTCTGTTGTGCTGGATTATTGGGTTTATTAACTGTAGTTTTTTCTACCTTTATACCTAACCACTCACTTACCTTATTTCTGGCATTAATAAATGTATTTATTGACGCAGAATCTAAACTATTAATTAGTTCTTCAACTAAACGTACCCGAATAAAATCTCCTCGTTCAGATAATAAAAACTCTATAGCTTGATCTAAAACATTACTAATATCATAATCATCACTATTACTCGCATTTCTTAAAAGATTTTCCAGTCTATTCCAACGAAAATCACCATCTTTAAAAAGTAAATCTTTGAGAGAAGTTCTCAACTCCGGAGCGGGGTCAGTTAATAAACGTTTTGCCACATAAGGATAAGCTTTACTCAACACTTTAAAATTAGGATCGACATTAATCGCAATACCTTCTAAAGTTACTAAAGAGCGAATAATTAAAGCATAATAAGCAGGAACCCGGAATGGATATTCATACATTAAAGCTGATAATTGATCTGTAATACTCTTAAAATTAAGTTCTGCCACACTAGCACCAAGAGCATTATTAAACACACCAGCTAAAGCTGGAATAATTGGAGTTAAATCAGTTTCAGGAGTTAAAAATTCTAGCTTTACATAATCCTGAGCTAAAGCGTCAAAATCACGATTTACTAAATGTACAACTGCCTCCAATAAACCATATCTTTGATAAGGTTTAACTTCACTCATCATGCCAAAATCTAGATAAACTAACTTACCATCAGGACTTGCTAATAAATTACCAGGATGAGGGTCAGCATGAAAAAAACCATGTTCTAATAACTGTCTCAAAGAACATTGCACCCCAATTTCTATCAAATATTTCGCATCAATATTTTTGGCTTTTATAGCTTCCAAATTAGTCAATTTCGTACCTGTTATCCACTCCATTGTCAATACACGACGACCTGTATATTGCCAATAAATTTTCGGAACATAAATATCTTTCAAATGACCGTAGAGTTGTTGAAATTTTTCGGCATTTCGACCTTCTTGAGTATAATCCATTTCCTCAAATATTCGAGTACCAAATTCATCCATTATGGCAACTAGATTACTGCGGAGTCGCTTAATATTTTTATTTGCCCAAATAGCAAGTGTTCTTAATATATAAATGTCTAAAGCAATGCTTTCTGCTAAACCAGGACGTTGTACTTTTACTGCTACTATTTCTCCTGTTTTTAATTTACCTTTATATACTTGTCCTAAAGAAGCAGCAGCGATGGGATCTGGTGTTAATTCTGCATAAATTTCTTCTGGAGGAAAACCTAATTCTTCTTCTATGAAATGATAAGCAACTTGATTCGGAAAAGCTGGTAGTTGGTCTTGCAATTTTGTTAGTTCATCTAAATATGTTGGAGAAGCTAAGTCTGGTCGAGTAGATAGTGCTTGTCCTACTTTAATAAAGGCAGGACCGAGATTTGTCAAAATTTCTCTTAAGGAGATTGCTCGTTTTTTTTCGTTTTTTGTGGTATTATTAGTAATTTTGTCGAACCATAAGCCAAAAGCAAATAATAAAAAAGTCCACAAGATACTGATTCGCCGTTTCCAAACTTGCAGAGGACGTTTACTGTAGATGGCTGTTATTGCTTGTGGATCGTAGCGCAGGGTATTACTTTTTCCGGTTTCTGGAGGATTTTCAGATTTGGGTATTTCTGTATCTATCTTTATTTTTGGCATTGCCTCTATTTCTACTATGTCTAATTTCTGGCTGTCAAAATTGAAGTCTTTTTGGTGAGGTCTAGATGATATTGTTTCTAAATTCATAATATTTAAGCAAAATTTAACAACTATTGTTAAACATTGTAACAATACCCCTACAATTTCAGTTATCAGTTATCAGCTTTTTCAGTTAGCTTCCTGGACTGAGAATAGATTTCTAGAGCTGACAGAATTTAGGGAAAGATACTATATCTAGAGTCAAAAAACGATAACGTTCTAGTTTTCAACACTATATCTATGATTTATATGTAAATTCTGAGAGTCAAAAAATATGGGATTTTCCAGACTTACCCATACTATATCTAGAGTCAAAAAACCATTGCGCAACAGTTTAGAACTCTACATATAGTATCTTTTCCGAAATTATAACTTTATTGCTTTACCCGAAATTTCCCGATGCAGAGAAAATTTATTACTTAATCAAGAATCAAAAAATTAATTGTGAAATTTGACTATTGCGTATGTCGTAATAGTAGATATTAAAGTTAGAGAGGAAGACAACTGAAAGTTGATTTCTACATTTGACAGAATTTAGGGAAAGATACTATATCTATATCTAGAGTGAAAAAACGATAACGTTCTAGTTTTCAACACTATATCTATGATTTATATGTAAATTCTGAGAGTGAAAAAATATGGGATTTTCCAGACTTGCTCATACTATATCTAGAGTCAAAAAACCATTGCGCAACAGTTTAGAACACTATATCTATGGTTGATCCCTAACTCTTGAGAGTGAAAAAATATTTAAAGTGTCCTGCCTGCCGGAAATTTTCTCCCACAACTTCGACATCTCACATAACTCTGCAAACCTTCCAAATTTTCTAAACCCCTCACACCTTCCAAACTCCCCATTACCCTTTCAGCTATAATTAAAATTATAGCAATGTGCGCTGGTATCTTTACAAATTGCAGGAGCTGTCCAATAGCTAAAAGCGTTATATTATCGGCCATTTATTCTCCCTGTTCCCTGTTCCCTGTTCCCTGTTCCCTGCGCGCAGCGCTATACTTAAAATCTTCAAATACAAAAAGGAAAAAAGCCTTACCCTATGCTAAAAAACGACCCACTTTGGTTCAAAAACGCCATAATTTACGAAGCACCAGTTCGAGCCTTTGCAGATAGTAACGGTGATGGAATAGGAGACTTTCGCGGACTCACAGAAAAATTAGACTACCTCCAAGATTTAGGCATAACAGCAATATGGACTCTACCATTTTTCCCCTCCCCCCTCAGAGACGATGGTTATGACATTGCCGACTATAAAAGTATTAACCCTATTTACGGAAACCTAGAAGACTGCCAAGAATTTATAGACGCTGCCCACGCCAGAGGCATTCGCGTCATTATCGAACTTGTAGTAAACCATACCTCCGATAAACACCCCTGGTTCCAAAGAGCGCGTCGTGCCCCCAAAGGTAGTGTCGAAAGAAACTTCTATATTTGGAATGATAATGCGGATAAGTACCCAGAAGTCCGCATTATTTTCCCAGATTTTGAAAATTCTAACTGGGCATGGGATTCTGTGGCTCAAGCTTACTATTGGCATCGCTTCTATTATCATCAACCAGACCTCAACTACGAAAACCCCGCAGTACAAGAGGCAGTTTTAGATGTAGCAGATTTTTGGTTGAAAATGGGAGTGGATGGGATGCGTCTTGACGCAGTGCCCTATCTTTGTGTGGAAGAGGGTACTAGCTGTGAAAATTTGCCAGCAACCCATGCCTTTTTGAAAAGGTTACGAAGGCACATTGATGAGAGATATTCTAACCGAATGTTATTGGCAGAGGCTAATCAATGGCCGGAGGATGTGGCTAAATATTTTGGCAATGGGGATGAATGTCATGTAAGTTTCCATTTTCCATTGATGACTCGTTTGTTTATGGCTTTGCGGAAGGAGGATAATTTTCCGGTTTCTGATATTCTGAAGCAAACTCCTTCTATTCCTAATAATTGTCAGTGGGCTTTGTTTTTACGGAACCATGATGAGTTGACTTTGGAGGTGGTGAGTGATGAGGACCGAGATTATATGTATAAGGTTTATGCTCAAGACCCTCAAGCGAGAATAAATTTGGGTATTCGTCGCCGTTTAGCGCCTCTTTTGGGTAATGACCGTCGCCAAATAGAGTTGATGAATAGTTTGCTTTTTTCTTTGCCTGGTACTCCTGTTTTGTATTACGGGGATGAGATAGGTATGGGAGATAATATTTATTTGGGCGATCGCAATGGTGTCCGGACTCCTATGCAGTGGAGTGCAGACCGTAATGCTGGTTTTAGTGGTGGTAATCCTCAAAGATTATATGCTCCAGTGATTGTTGACCCTGAATATAATTATGAAACAATTAATGTGGAGGCTCAACGGTCTAATTCTAATTCTTTGTGGTGGTGGATGAAGCGTTTGATTTCTACGAGGGAACGTTTTGAGGCTTTTGGAAGTGGTTCTTTTGAGTTGTTACATCCTGAGAATAGAAAGATTTTGGCTTTTACTCGGACTTATTCTGGTCAACATATTTTGGTGGTGGCTAATCTTTCTCGTTTTGTGCAAACTGCGGAGTTGGATTTATCGGCTTTTAATGGTATGGTTCCTGTGGAAATTTTTGGCAGAACTGAGTTTCCTAGGATTCACAAGGAACCCTATTTTTTTAGTTTGACTCCTTATGGTTTTTATTGGTTTATTCTACAGCAACAGGAAACTTTTGACACTTTAAGACCTTTCACTAAACCTCCTATTTTGACTGTTGCAGAAGGTTGGAAGGATATATTTTCTGAGCCAGAAAATCAGAATATATTAGAGTCGATTTTACCTAATTATTTGAGTAGTTTTCCTTGGTTTGAGGGTAAGAATAAGGTTATCCAATCTACGGAAATAATAGAGGTTGTTTCTATTGATTATAAGGGTCAAGAGGCTGCTTTGTTGTTGTTGGAGTTTCATTATATAGAGGGTCAGACAGAAACTTATTTAATTCTTTTGAGTTATTTGGATAAGTCGGAAATAGGTTCTCAGATTTCTCCAGAAAAAATTATTGCTGAATTGGAAATACAGGGGCAAGATAAGTCTGGATTTTTGTTTGATGCTTTGGGAGAAAAAGAGTTTTTAAACATACCTTTGGCAGCTATTAGTAAAAACCAAAAATATGAAGGAAATATTGGTTTTATTCAGGGAAATGCAACTGATGTATTGCTAGAGATTATGCAGAGAACTACAGAAGATATTCAGCCACATATTTTGGCAGAAAGACATGATAAAACCCTAATTAATTTCGGCACAAGACTAATACTTAAATTATTTCGTAAGTTAGAACCGGGAATTAATGCAGAGTTAGAAAATGGTAATTTCTTGACAGAAATATCTAGGAGAGAAGGTTCAGCGATCGCTGGGAATATTTCTCAAACGGCAGGATATTTAGAGTATCATCGACAAGGAAGTAATTTAATTACTATTGGCATTTTAGAGGAGTTTATTCCAGAAGCAAGAGATGGTTGGTCTTATACTTCTGATGCTCTAAGAGATTATTTTGACAGAATCATGGTAGAACAAATTTCTGTAAATGAGTTAGAAATTCCCAAGATTACTGTTAATAATAGTTTGAATAAAGAGATTACTGAATCAGTCTACGATATGATTGGTTCTTATCTTAATTCAGCAGAAAATTTAGGGAAACTTACGGCAGATATTCATCATGCTTTGGCTTCAGATTCAGAAAACCCTAATTTTTCTCCTGAACAGTTTACACCTTTTTATCAAAGGTCAATTTATCAATATATCAGAAATCAGACGGGTAAAACTTTATTAAAGTTGAAAAAGCACTTACCAGAGTTTTCACAAGATACACAACAATTAGCTAAAAGTGTAATTAATCGTCAAGACCGAATTTTGGAAAGTTTAAATTTGGTAGTAGAGCGAAAAATTCCTACTGCTATGCGGACTCGTTGTCATGGAGATTATCATTTACAAAATGTTTTATTTACGGGTAAAGATTTTGTCATTATTAATTTTGAAGGAGAAGCTACTCGACCTTTAAATGAACGTCGGATGAAACGTTCTTTACTGAGAGATATTGCGGTAATGTTAGGCTCGTTTTATTATGCAGCTAATGTGGCTTTTCGGGAAGAAATTAAAGGTGGCATGATTCGTTCTGAAAATTTATTAGCAATGGAACAATGGTCTACATTTTGGTATACTTGGGTTAGCATATCCTTCTTAAAAGCTTATCTTGAGAATGCCAAATCAAGTTCATTTTTAGCTCAAAGTGAACAAGAAATACAGCTACTTTTAGATGTTTATCTATTAGAAACAGCTATTTATGAACTTGACCATGAACTTACTTATCGTCGCCAATGGCTAGAAATTCCTCTAACACGAATTCAACAATTGGTTCCATAATAGGGAGTAGGGAGTAGTAAATATATTTACAGCACTTTCAAAGATAGTAAGGTGCAAATATTAAAGATAAAACCTTTTTAAAACAGGCAAAATGCCTGTAACAGGTTTGCCTAACTGACATGAAATCTGCTGTATTTTGATTGATTTTTCCTAAGCATTTTGGTTTGGGTTTGGAGACCGCACCCCTACAGTTTTTGCTCACAAATTATTACCAAAAAAGAGGTATCAAGCCTCCCCTGGTTCGGGGATGAAAAAAATTTTAACACGGTTCCCGGTAAATCAGTATTTCAAGCCTCCGACTAAATTTGGAGGTTTGTTCTCTACTGATAACTGATAACTGAAATGACCTAAATACCAAAGGGTTTAGAAATAAAACCCCTACAGTCTTTGCTCACAAATTATTTCTTATGGCTTACGCAAAGCCTAACTAAACTGTATTGAGTTATACAGCGCTTTCCATTTAAGTAAACTAACCGAGATTAATTGAATACATCAATTATTTCTTACTCCTCACTCCGTATTTTTATTAATATCCTTAATCAGATTCTAATGGTACAATCAAAAAAAACATATTAAACCAGGATAACAATTATATTAGGTGGATAGTAAAACTGGAAATTGGACAAAAGCAACCGAACTAAATTCTACTATGAAACTCAAGTTCGCAGGCATTACCGATACAGGGAGCGTTCGCTCAGTTAATCAAGATTCCTACTACATAGAGCCAGAAGGACAATTTTTTATTGTTGCTGATGGTATGGGAGGACACGCAGGTGGCCAAGAAGCTAGTAGAATTGCTACAGAAGTAATTAAAAATTACCTCCTTAATCATTGGCAGGATGGTATAACATCATTCCAGCTATTAGAAGATGCCTTTATTCAAGCCAATCAAGCTATTATAGATGACCAGCAAGAACATCTAGAACGTTCAGATATGGGTACAACGGCAGTGGTGGCTATCTTCCGAAAACAAGAACCTTGGTGTGCTAATGTGGGAGACTCTCGCCTCTATCGACTTCGAGGACAAATATTAGAACAAATTACAGAAGACCAAACTTGGGTAGCTCAAGCAGTGAGAAGTAATGCTATAACTCCAGAGCAAGCTAAAAATCATCCTTGGCGTCATGTACTTTCCCAATGTCTGGGTAGAGAAGATATGGGAAAAGTAGACCTCTTACCTCTAGATGTTCAACCGGGCGATCGCCTTTTACTCTGTAGTGATGGATTGACAGAAGAGTTATCTGATAAAATTATTGCTCTTATTTTAAGTTCCGATCAAGATAGTGAAGCTATAGCTGAAGAATTAGTAGATTCTGCTAAGAAGAAAGGAGGCCGTGATAATATTACAGTTCTCGTTATTGCTGTGGAAATAGAACAATGACTATAGTTATTGGTTTAATTAGTGGTACTTCGGTGGATGGGATAGATGCTGTTTTGGTTGATGTTACTGGCTATCGAATAGATTTACAAGTTCAACTTCTCGCAGCAACTACATACCCTTATTCAGAAAATTTACGTTCTCAAATTCTAGATGTTTGTAGCGGTGCTTCTCTCTCAATGCCAGAATTTGCTGAACTTGATGATGCTATTGCCCAAGAATTTGCCACCGCAGCATTGACAATTAGTCAAAAATATGGTATTAAAGCACAATTAATTGGTTCCCACGGTCAAACAGTTTACCATCGTCCACCTTCTCAACAATTGGGTTATAGTCTACAGTTAGGCCGTGGTGAAGTAATTGCTAATTTAACGGGAGTTACTACTATTAGTAATTTTCGGGCTGCCGATATTGCTGCAGGTGGGGAGGGTGCGCCTTTAGTTCCTTGTGTGGATGTTTATTTATTAAGTCATCCAGAATATACTCGCTGTATACAAAATTTGGGTGGCATTGGTAATGTTACTTATCTAAAAATTCAAAATTCATTTGAAAGTCAAAATTCAAAAGTCAAAATTCAAAAGTTAGAAGTTTCTGAAAGTCAAAAAGAGAAGGAATTAGTAACAAGTTTAACTTCTTCTCAAGCAGTTTTAGGCTGGGATACAGGACCGGGCAATACACTATTAGATTTAGCAGTAGAGCATCTTTCTCAAGGAAGTAAAACTTATGATAAAAATGGAGAATGGGCAGCTAGTGGAGAACCATGTCAAGAGTTAGTAGAAGCATGGTTAAAACAAGATTTTTTTCAACAGAAACCTCCTAAGTCTACAGGTAGAGAATTATTTGGCAAAAACTATTTATTTAATTGTCTTACTGATGCAGAAAAATATAATTTAAGTGCTGCTGATATATTAGCAACTTTGACAGAATTAACGGCAGCTTCGATTAATCATAGCTATAGAAATTTCTTGCCAAGTTTGCCTGACCAAATATTATTATCTGGCGGTGGTTGCCATAATTTATATTTGAAAGAAAGAATAGAAAAATTATTAGCACCAATACCAGTAATAACCACTGCTGAAGTTGGTGTGGATGTAGATTTTAAAGAAGCAATAGCTATGGCAGTTTTAGGTTATTGGCATTCTTTAGAAATTCCCTGTAATTTACCAGAAGTTACAGGAGCAAAAACTAAAGTTATGTTAGGAGAAATTCATCGTTGGAACACTTAACTGGGAATAGGGAACAGGGAATAGGAGAATAATAATAGTTAATCAATCTAATTTGTAATTAATTTTCCATAGGTGCTTACCATAGTAAATTATTTTTTCACAACTAATTATTTATTTAATAGGAGAGGCTTTCAACAAATGAATAATACCGATTATTTTAAAAGACTATCTCAATATAATTATTGGATGAATGAAAAAATTTATCTAGTTTGTGAATAAATACCAGATGCAGAATATTGGGAAGATGCAAGGAGCATTTTTTAATTCTATTCATGGTACACTTAACTATATTTTATTAGCAGATAAACTATGGTTAAGTCGGTTTAAAAATTATACTTTTGAAATAGAATCATTAAGACAAAAGTTAATTGCTGAATTTGATTTATTGTGGGAATAACTTCAAAAAACTGATGGAGAAATTCAGAATTATATTGATTCATTAACAAAGGAAAAGTTAGCAAAATATTTAACCTTTATAAGTACGTCTCAACAACGAAAATGCACATTTCCATTGTGGCATTCACTACTTCACTTTTTCAACCATCAAACCCATCATCGCGGTGAACTTACTACTTGAATTAGTCAATGTGGTAAAGATTTTGGAGTTACAGATTTATTGTGGTTGCTAGAAGTATAATTTTTAACAATTAATAATTAATAATTACCTTTTCTAATATTCTACTATAAATATTTATAGAAAGTTAATTAACTAGCTCTAAGTTATCTATCACTATGGAGAAATAAAATTGAGCGATCGCTACTTTTACCAATTTCTCAACTATTGTACAACAGTTTAATTAATGAGTCAGGTATTAGAACCTTTAACAGTTTATCGAAAATTTAAAACTATTGTACAACAGTTTAATTAATAAGCAAAGTATGAGACATAGAATCTGAGGTTTAGCTTTTAAATCATCAGCTAATTTCCCAAAGCTAGATATAGCTTGCTGAATAAGTCTTTTAGTTAAGAATAGGAGTCAGAATCCAGAATCGGTGAATCCAGAAATCAGGGAAATTATAGAGGAGGTAGTCAGAATAATTCTCCCTTGACTTTCTGTCCCTTTCTCTTACCCAAAATGAACTCCTTTTTGACCATAAAGAGCTGAAAACTAGGTACTTTTTTCAGACATAAAAAGGCTAAAACCTTTATATATCAATTTTTTTAGATTTAATCCGCAAACCCTAGATCAGAATAAATATTAGAAACAATCTGAAAATAATTATCCTGAAGTAATTATTCTATTCAACCTTTTGCTTTTGCCGTTACCTTCTGAATATATTGGATAATTAGTTCAAAATTACTTCTAATTTCTCCT
>NZ_JAYKGW010000057.1:0-6458 GCF_035285525.1 Okeania sp.
CAGTTTCAGTTTTAGATAACTCTTTTTCTGAAACATTATCAATATTATCAGAAGTTCCTGGATAAAATTCTAAACGAAGTTTTACTTTCCCTTTTCTCCAATAAGAACCAGGTTTCAATAATTGACATTCTAGCCCTTCTTCAAATAAATTTTCTGATTCTAATCTGGTTAAAATCATAGTTATATATTCACTAACTTTAAATGTGCATTGAAACATTAAAAGACTAGCTCCAGACAAAACATCATCATTCTCTAATAGATGAACTTCAGTTTCCATAATAATAATTATCTTAGACTAAGGGAACAGGGAACAGGGAACAGGGAATAGGAAAAAAGTATAGCGCTGTGCTGCTGTGCAACAGGCAAAAGGCAACAGACTATAGGGAGAATAAATTGCTTATCACATAATACTTTTAGCTATTGGACACCTCCTGCAATTTATAAATATTAAGTGCGCACATTGCTATATTTTGGCAAATATTGAGATGAGATACAGCCTATTATGAGGTATATCTATCGCGGGCAAGATGCCCGCACTACAATAATTTTACTACTCACGCCTTGTATCTCATTTGTCCAAAATATGCTGTAAATCTTAATCATTGAAGAGTTATAAAATTAAGAAAAAGGATAAATAAAGAAAATTCTCTTCAACATTTTAACCCTGCTACTGAATACCCATATTTCATTCTAGAATCAAGTGAGAATTTTACTAGCTTTTAAAGATTGGTTGATATCTACTTTAATCTTTAAAAAGACATCTTTTTGTTCATGTACAAAAAGTCATAAATTAGAAGGAAATAGAACTACTACTAAAGTAGGAAATACTGTTAACTGAATAATTGATAACTGAAATGATTTGGGTGCATCTCATATTTACCAAAATACTTTTTTCCTCCATACCTATTCATACTTCTTCCCTGTTTCCTGTTCCCTGTTCCCTGTTCCCTAAAAGCGATAAGTTTTTGGCTTTATGCAAAATTGAGATGAACCCAATGATTTTCTATCAGAAAAACCAACCATAAGAATGTAAACCTTTACCTAAAAGATTTACTCCTAAATAACATACCCAAACTACAGCAAATCCAGTAGCAGCTAAAATCGCTGGTTTTCGTCCTTGCCATCCTTTGGTAATCCGAGCATGGAGATAGGCCGCAAATACTAACCAAGTAATCAAAGCCCAAGTTTCTTTCGGATCCCAACTCCAATATGAACCCCAAGCTTCATTTGCCCAAACAGCTCCAGAAATAATTCCAATAGTCAATAGTGGAAACCCTAAGCCAATGATACGATAACTAATATTATCTAGAATTTGAGCAATATTTAAACGCTCTGGTAAAAGGGTTATTTCTGCTTCAACTGTTTCCTTAACTTGGGTCTTTTCTAATACCGCAGTTTGACTATGACCATTTTGTGTTGATATGGGAAAAGGTTGATGATTATTCTTAATTTCTTTTAGGTTCCCTCCCTCTGTTTGTAACTGCAAATTTTTCGAGAGCTTCACAAAATGATTATTTCTATTAGTACGAGTGCCAAAAGAACTACCACTAAGTTCTACTTTTTGGCCACTGGTGATAATTAGAAAAGCGATCGCCAATAAAGACCCCACCATCAGAGTTGCATAACTGACCATCATTACACTAACGTGCATCATTAACCAATTAGATTTTAGAGCAGGGACTAGAGGTTCGGAGAGCTGCATATTGGAGGGCAAAGTTAAGGCAGCAAAAGCAGAAATACCCATAGCAAGTGGAGAAGTAAAGACTCCTACCAAGGGACTACCACTTTTATGTTCGGCGATGAGGTGAATAGTGGTAAGTCCCCAAGTTAGAAAAAATAGAGATTCGTATAAATTACTGATCGGGAAATAACCAGCTTCTAACCAACGAGCGCCTAGTAATGTTGCTATACAGAGATTAGCGATCGCCATTCCTGTGGAACCCAAAATTGAGAGATAGGGAATACGAGGAAAAGCAGCAGCTACCCAATAAATGAGCATTGTGGCAAATAAAATAGCAAATGAGATATTGTCCAATGAGTTTTGGAGTTTGACTAAATCCATTAATTTTTATCCGTATATTATGTATTTCAGCTTACATTGTGGATTAATCCTAAATTAGGTTGTAATATTTTATCATAGGAGTTTGGAGACCAAACCCCTACAGTTTTTTTGGGAGTTTGGGTTTGGAGACCAAACCCAAACATTTTTTTTTGGGAGTTTGGGTTTGGAGACCAAACCCAAACATTTTTTTTGGATATATCAATATTTATTAAAAATTAATTTATGAAGTAGTTAGAACTTACACACCCAAATCAGAAAACAAGTTTATTGCCGTAATTATTGTTTTTCAAATTACTAAATTTCCTTCATCAACCTGCTTTCTGTATAAATGAAATTGACTAGATTAAAATAGTATGATATTGTATCAGTAAAATTACTAAAAAATACTATAAGTATTCCCTGCGGAATGTTGCGTTCCTATTCCCTATTCCCTGTTCCCTCTTCCCTCTAAAAATGAAAAATATTTTATTTGTTCTGTACGAAGATTTCCACTCTAATAGTGCTCTTCATGTGCATCATTTTGCGAATAATTTAGTTGAACTTGGTTTAGACTGCGCTGTAGCTGTACCAAGAAATAAACACACAGTTTCTCTAGTAGGAGAAAACTTAACAAATTTATATCAAGTGACAGAATATGGAGAATTTTATCGCTTGAATGAATGCTTTAAAAATCAGAAAGGACCAGATGTTGTGCATGTTTGGACTCCTAGAGAAGTTACTAGAAATTACTGCCGAAAACTCCGAAAAGCTTATGACTTTCAATTAGTAATTCATCTAGAAGATAATGAGGAATATGTTCTCGAAAAATACTTAAATAAACCTTTTTCAGAAATTGCTAATGCTAATGGTTCCCTAAACATTCCCGAAAATGTTTCTCATCCCCAAAGATATAAAGAATTTTTAGCAACTGCCAATGGGGTAACAGTTATTATAGAAAAGTTAAAAGAATTTGTACCTAATAACGTACCGACTTTAACTTTATGGCCTGGTGTAGACACCGAGCATTTTTCTCAGAGAAAACCTAATCCAGAAAGAGCAAAACAATTGGGTGTTCCTGATGATAATATAGTCTTTTCTTACACGGGAAATGTTCATGCTGCTAATACTGAAGAAGTGAAAAGTTTATATTTAGCAGTAGCATTATTGAACCGAGAAGGTCAACGGACAACTTTAATTAGAACTGGTAGAGATTTTGAGAATTTTTTGGGAGATGATGATAGTTGGGCGAGGCAATATGCAATTGAATTAGGATATGTAGACCGGAGTTTAATGCCAGAAATTTTGGCTTTAGCAAATGTGTTAGTTCAACCAGGTAAACCTGATAAATTTAATGATTATCGTTTTCCATGTAAATTACCAGAATTTTTAGCGATGGGTAAACCTGTGGTTTTGCCAGCTACTAATATTGGTTTAGAGATGGAAAATGAGAAAGATGCTTTGGTTTTACCTGCGGTTGATGCGACTCATATTGTTGATTCTGTTACTAAATTATTGCAGGATAAATCTTTATATAAAAAGTTAAGTGATGGTTCTATTAATTTTGCCAAAACTCACCTTAGTTGGCAGAAAAATACAAAATTATTGCTATCTTTTTATAAAGAGATTTGATAATTATAGTAAAAGCCTTAATTTACCAATGAATCATGAATAATTGATAATTAGGGCTTGTTGAATAAGTCTTTTTTTGAAGTTAGAGAGTAGGGAGTTAGTAGGGTTATAGAAGAGCTGGTCATAAAGAAAAAAGAAAAGAATAGAGTCTTAATTTTTCTCCCATAGCTATAGATAAATAGTTATTTACCAAAAAAAAGAGGTATAAAGCCTCCCCTGCTTCGGGGATGAAAAAAATTCAACACGGTTCCCGATAAATCAGTATTTCAAGCCTCCGAATTTATTCGGTGGTTCACTCTCTACTGATAACTGAAATGACCCCGAAAATCTGGTACTTTTTCTAGACTTAAAGTAAGTTTCTCAAACATTTATTTCTAATTAATTGTTTTGATATTTAATTCAGTAAGCCCTCATTAACTCATTAATTAAGAGATATAGGAATAGAATTTTATTCAGGTCAAAAATATTGCTATTTTTTGGGAATAGGTTGACAAATAATTAGTTAATGAATGGGTATTATAGAGTTCCAGAGTTTATTTCTAGTTTTTTTAATTGTTAGTTACAACATAAACGCGAATTTCTATAATTTTAATTATTAATTATGTTATGAACTCTAGGAAGTAAGGTGAGGAGCAAAATCTGAAAAAATTAATTAAATCATGATTCCATTTCTGTTGGTTTTAGCAAGATATCTATTCCTTTTAATATCTCTTCTACTCTCTCCTGTGAAAGAGTACCTATTTTATCTGTAAGTTGAGATTTTTCAACTGTGAATATTCGGGATATATTCACAACTCTTTGGTCTGGTAAGTTAGCCTCACCCGGTGACAAGACTATATTACCAGGAACCGCAGCAAGTTTCAAATTAGAACCTAGACTACAAACAACAACAGTGTTAATCAAACTAAAATTAAAAACATTATTTTGAATGACAACATGAGGATGTCTATAACTAGGTTGAGAACCAGATGCTTCACCTAATTCTATCCAGAATATATCGCCCTGATTAATTAACACTCGTCTTCTATTACACTCCTATGATTTTCAGTTATGTTACCTATTGATTTTGATGTTTCAGTATCCGAAATATCTCCATAGGCAGCATTTATTTTTTCTAGTAATATTCGATTTTGATGCCGACGGATAAATTCTTCTAAAGCAATGGCAATTAAACGACTTCTCGAAATTTTCATTTCTGCCGCTATTGCCTCCGCTTGTTCAAACAGATACTCTTGAAGTGAGATTGCAGTTTTGACAGTGGCCATATAATTATACTTTGACTTTTCTGTTAGTATAATCAGTGGTCATATTAATGTCAATACACCTAAAGAAAAGTATCACTAAAAAAATTGATTTGAGATATTTTAATCCTCCTTTACTATTATTCAAAAATTATCCTACACACTAGATTTGATTTAGGGTTGATTTGTTTCAGATCATTCCAGAAATCCTGGCCAAAATCTAAAATCCAAAAAAAATCTTTACCTCAAATTTAGCTTTGATGACCAGAACCATATAATACTCTGGAAATAATATCAGAAATTATTTATCATAGCACTGTTTTTTTCATTTGGTATAATACATTAGTCTGAAAAAAGCTGACCAACCTTTCAGTTATGAGTTATCAGTACTTCCTGGAATAAACAAACTGGAAATACTGAAGTTTCTTTTCTCTTGGTGAATTGGAGATGGACAACCTCCAACCAGATTGCTATATAAATATTTAAGCAATAAAAATATATTAATAAATAAAATTATGGAAACTATCCTAACTTTTCTCTACGAAACCGCGCAATATGCAAATACTTTAGTTAAGACTCAATTAACACATCTAAGTTTGGTAAGTTTAGTCATTATTTTTGCTGCTGGTTTATTAACCAGTCTGACTCCTTGTATGCTTTCCATGCTACCAATAACTATTGGTTATATTGGAGGATATGAAGCCAAAAGTCGTATTCAAGCAGCAGCTCAATCTACTTGGTTTTCCCTGGGGTTAGCTACTACTTTAGCAGGATTAGGAATTATAGCATCATTGTTGGGAAAAGTCTATGGTCAAGTAGGTATAGGATTACCAATTATTGTTAGTATAATTGCTATTTTAATGGGGCTTAATTTATTAGAAGCTTTGCCATTGCCAATGCCATCTTTTGATAGTATGGGATGGATTTCTTCAGATTTACCTAAAGGAGTACGTTCTTATTTATTGGGTTTAACTTTTGGTTTAATTGCGTCTCCCTGTAGCACTCCTGTATTAGCAACATTATTAGCTTGGGTTTCGACTACTGGAGATTTAATTTTAGGTGGAGTTTTATTATTATTTTATGCTATTGGTTATGTAACTCCTTTGATATTAGCTGGCACTTTTACAGCTAATATTAAAAAGTTTTTGGAATTAAGAAAATGGTCTAGTTGGATTACACCTGTTAGTGGAATTTTATTGGTTAGTTTTGGTGTATTTTCCCTTTTATTTAGAGTTGTTTAAAAATAGGGAGTCGAGACCAGGGAAGTTCGCATTTTTTTTATGGAACTTCCCTACGAGGTTATTATTCTTTTTAATATTCATTAACCTGAAAAATTTTGTAAATAGGTTATATTTAATTGTAGGAATTTGGTTTCCAAATCCCATTTTTGCTTGGGTTTGAAGTAGAGTTATTTATTGCCTAATTTCTGACTTTTTGTACATTAACGAAAATATGCTTTTTCCCAAATAAATATAATCAACGAATCTCTAAAAGATAGTCAAATTATCACTTGATTATAGAATGAAATAGTTCTGGGTTGGTCTCCC
>NZ_JAYKGW010000058.1:0-51437 GCF_035285525.1 Okeania sp.
TGTCTCCCTTGTCTCCCTTGTCTCCCTTGTCTCCCTTGTCTCCCTTGTCTCCCTTGTCTCCCTTGTCTCCCTTGTCTCCCTTGTCTCCCTTGTCTCCCTTGTCTCCCTTGTCTCCCTTGTCTTCATAGAGTCTTGGTGCGTTAGCGTAGCGTAACGCACCCTACTGGACTGTTCCCTGTTCCCTGTTCCCTAGCGCGTAGCGCTATAAACCTTAATCGCTACCTAAAAGACTAACCAATAATGCTTTCTGAGCGTGCATTCTATTTTCTGCTTGTTGCCAAACTCGTGATCGCTCTCCTTCTATCACTCCATCTGTAATTTCTTCATCTCGATGTGCTGGTAAACAATGTAAAACTATCACATCATCTGCTGCACTCTCCACCAACTTTTCATTAACTTGATAAGGTTGAAAAATAGGGATTCGACTATTAGCTTCCTCCTCTTGTCCCATACTTGCCCAAACATCAGTATAAAGCACTTGAGCATCCTTAACTGCTACCTGGGAATCTTCAGTAACTATAACTTCACTTTTACCATTAGCAATAGTCTTTGCTTGTTCTACAATTTCTGGATTTGGCAGATAATTTGCTGGACTTGCTATCCTAACATTCATTCCTGCCATAGCACAACCCAATAGTAAAGAATTTGCCATATTATTACCATCACCAAAATAACTTAAAGTTATTCCATCCAACTTCCCAAAACATTCTTGAACTGTTAATAAATCAGCCAATACTTGACAAGGATGTTCCCTATCTGTCAAAGCATTAATAACAGGAATTTTAGCATAATTAGCAAAAGTTTCTAAATCTTTTTGTTCAAAAGTCCGAATCGCCAAAATATCCAAGTATTGGTCTAAAACTCTAGCAGTATCTATCAAAGGTTCCCCCCGACTAACCTGAGTAACATTAGGATTCAAATCAATAACTTGACCTCCCAATTGATACATAGCGACAGTAAAACTTACCCTAGTTCTGGTTGAAGCTTTAGAAAATAATAACCCCAATACTTTATTACATTTGAGATTTATTTTACCAGATTTGAGTTGAGATGCTAATTCTAAAAGTTCTTTTAATTCATCAGAATTTAAGTCTGCTAAACTTAATAAATCTCGTCCTTTTAATTTATCCATAATTTACTAATTTACTACTAATTTTATAAACACAAGACTTACGCAGGTGAACCCAGAAACCCGGTACGAGCGTAGATGTCTATTGCTCAAAACAACGATTTATCCTAGAAACCGGGTTTCGCATGCGTAAGTCCTAAAACAATAAGATTTGATGAGAAATTACACAAAGAAACCGGTTTTTTCAGATAAATTGTTTCTTTGTAGTCAACATCTAAGAAAAAACCCGTTTTTGGGTTGGTCTGCATAAGTCCTGTCAATCTGAAATTCGCTTTGGAGAATAAAATATTATCATAAGTGGGGAAAGAAACCGGGTTTTTCAGATAAATTGTTTCTTTGTAGTCAACATCTAAGAAAAAACCCGGTTTCTGGGTTGGTCTGCGTAAGTCATGTAAATATTAACCTTCTACCTTCTTCCTACTCCCTACTGCATTGTTTCACCTTAACTTAAATGGTGCAATAACTGTAGGTTACAAAAACGTTTCTTCCCTACTCCCCTACTCCCCTACTCCCCTACTCCCTAATGCACCATTTTAGATGAAACAGTCCACTACTCCCTACTCCCTACTCCCTAATCCTATAAATTCTCAATCACCTGATCGATCAAATCACAACCTTCCGCCACAGTTTCCACCCTTGCCAACTTACCCCGCAACTCACCCGCACCCCCAAAACCCTTAGAATACCAAGTCAAATGCTTACGAGCTTGACGAATTCCCCGATCGCCTTTATACTCCCACAATGCCTGTAAATGGTCCTTAGCACATTCCAGTTTTTCTATTGCAGTGGGCGCTACCTTTTCCACACCATTTTTCAAGAAATAATCAATTTCTCCCACCAAAAAAGGATAACCCAAAGTACCACGGGAACACATTACCCCGTCC
The DNA here is from genome assembly GCF_035285525.1 of Okeania sp. Lineage (GTDB taxonomy): Bacteria > Cyanobacteriota > Cyanobacteriia > Cyanobacteriales > Microcoleaceae > Trichodesmium. The sequence goes on from NZ_JAYKGW010000058.1 coordinate 2,014, forward strand.
GCTCCAGTTTCCTCCAAACAACGTATGGCAGCATCCACAGAAAAAATATCTCCATTAGCAATAACTGGAATAGAAAGTATTTCCTTAACTTTAGTAATCCATTCCCATCTTGCCGGGCCATTATATCCTTGGGCACGAGTCCGCCCATGTAAAGTTAACATTTGGGCACCAGCATCTTCCATTCTTTTTGCAAATTCCAGGATATTAATTTCTTGATTACTCCAACCAATTCTAGTTTTTACAGTAACAGGAACCGGTACAGCTTTTACCACTTTACTAACAATTTCTCCTGCTAATTCTGGTTGTCTTAATAAAGAAGAACCCCCACCATTTTTAGTGATTTTATTAACAGGACAACCCATATTAATATCAACAGTATCAGCACCTTCTTTAACAGCCATTTCTGCTGCCTCTGCCAAAAAATCTGGACGACAATCAAATAATTGAATACTTATTGGTCGTTCATTATTATCAACCTCCATTATTTGAGGTAATTCTTTCACATAATGTAAACCGGTAGCATTTACCATTTCAGTGTACATCATTGACTCTGGAGCATGACGACGAACTAGGCGACGAAATACTAAATCTGTTACTCCTGATAATGGTGATTGAAGGACGCGACTTTTTACTTCAAAATTGCCAATTTTGAGTGGAGTAGTTAATTTTTTCTTTAGTTCAGGAGATAAAGTAGTCATATAAATTATTAGTTAACATTTATTAATTATTAACTATATCATGTTCACTAGCATTGTGTGTTTATCAAACTAAATCAAAACCAGTAAGAAATAATAAGTTTTGGAATAGCGATCGCTATTTCTCAAAAACAATTAAATCCTGATTTTTCTCTTAACTTTCTGTCGAACGTAACAGTTTCGTTACAACCTGTCTGACGAGCTATTGCTCCTATTAAAAAATAGAATCGGAGAAATCTGCACTTCCTTTTTTTGTTCGTTCTATGGCTTGATAAATAAGAGAAGGGCTTTCCAAGTCTAAGACTGAACTTTGTCACATTATTTCTAGGCTATTGATACCATCTTGTTCTGATTCTGGAAGTTGGGCTAGGGCGGCGATCACTTCTTCATTATCCCTATTGCGACCAATACAAACCTTACCTTTTCAATCCATTTTTTCCTAAGAAGTTATCCCTGTATTTTCCATATCCAAACAGTAATCTTTGCTACCACTTTCTGTTATTGATTTATATTAATTTTTTTTACATTGATTCAATTTCGAGTTAATTTAATGTTATATATTCTCTAGTTGTAAACTTTTATGTAGTTACTATATTTTAGAACATTATCATGGAATTTTTTCAGAAAGTAATATCTGTGCTAGCTTTCTTATCCATAGGTTTTTCTTTAACAGAAGTCTACCTAACAGTCAACCAAATCTGGAAGCGAAAACATGAGCGTGTAGTTGTAGAAAGTATATCTGTTACTGCACAATTAGTTTCTTTAATGCCAGGATTTATCTTTGCCCTTAATTATTTTTTCAATGGAGAATATATAGGCTTGATAGACACTACATTATTTGCTGGTTTAGCAGTTTTTTATATTCTTGTAGGAATGTCATTATGGGTACCAGGAGAAAGAAAAAAAGGTTTCTGGACTTTAATTAAAGAAACCCTTAAATTTGAAAGAAAAGAAGCTGGAGATTTAGCTAAGTCCTTTTTAAAACCTTCAGGAGCTAAAAAAAACATCAATATTTTAAGCCAAGTAGCTATGATTGATGAAGTAATTGACCCCAGAGAAAAAGAATTTATTCAATCATTTGCTGACCATTGGGGTATTAAGTTTTCCTGGGAAAATTTAACTATAAATAAACAGGTAAATAGTGCCGTAAATCTGATAAATTTACGTCAGGATGTCGCTGATTATTTAGTAACTTCTCCACCTCAAAAGCAAGTATCAGAACTAAAAGATATTATTGATGCTCTAGTGAACATTGATCAAGAAGTTTCAGAACAAGAAAAGTTAATTATGGGAGAATTAGATGGCTTACTTTCTGAATTTATTAGTCAAGAACCAAATGCTGCTAGATATCATGTAGTAGTAGTACCACAAAACGAACGACAAATTCAAGTAGTAACCACTTCACTACCAGAATTAAGCAAATATCAAGTAGGAGAAGGATTTGCTTATCATAGTAGTCCCTTTTATTCCAAAGAATATGCAGATGTAATCTCTGATGGTTATCGCAGTCTTAATCTTTTGAGCATCGTGACTTTAACTCTTCCTGCTCAAATAAATCCTGTAGTTTCTGATTCCTAAGTAATCAAATTAATTTTTAGAGACTTGAGACAGTTTTAAGATTTAAGAGGTGTATCATATCTTTGCAAAAATACTTTTTTCCTCCATACCTAATTCTCTGTTCCCTAAAAGGGATAAGTTTTTGGCTTTCTTCAAAATTGAGATTTACCGCGAAACTGAATACACCGACAATTATGGGAATTTACTGTTCCTAAATAAAAACTATCTTCCTCAGGACTTACGCAAGAGTTCTCAAGAATAATACTTCATTTAAAAGAACTTTAGCACAATTACCAAAAACATTATTAGGTAAACAATTTAGTCTCGAAATCAAATCAACTTCATCCGATAGATGCACCACTAAATTGATTAATAGGTAATTAATAATTAAAGATAGTTTTTATGATCCGCTATCCATTATCAACTATCATTTGGAGCAGAATAACAAACAAAATTAGACAACGACATCCACGACTTTTGACTAGAATCATAACACTGCCAACTCTCATTTTCATCCAAATAACAAACTAAAATCCTCTCATTATTAGAATCAGAAAAATGGTCTGCAAAACATAAAAAAGGATAAGTTTTACGACTTAATCTTTTGGCAACAGCCACATTAGGGCATTCTATTACAAACACAGTTTCTCCATGTAAAAAAGTCAGAGAAAAAATGCACTTCCGGAGAATAGCCCTCAGCCAACTTTCTGTATGATCAAAATATCTATCAATCAGTTGATTAGTCAAATCTTTTTCTACAGAACGATCCAATGAATCGTAATTTTTTAGATAATCCATATTCAACTTTGAACCTCAAATTGCAATTTCTTGGTTTTATCTGTCAATATAATAAATATAAACGTAAGCATTTCCTGCGGAATGCTGCACAAACAGCTATTGGCAGCTAACAGCAATAAGAACCTGTGGTTAGACACGGGGTTTAAATGAGTATAGCTTTAGAGCTAACTTTTGTAGAAAGATTTTTCTAGCTCGGTTAAATATTGTTTTTATCACTCGCTAAAAGCACTCTTATGATAGCTGATAGCTGAGGGCTGAATGCTTACATATAAACCTTATAAATACCAGAATCAAAACTGGTTTATTCTAACTCAATTATCAAATTTTAATCATGCCTACCTATACCGGAATTTCTAGTGAAGCTTTTCGTCATCCCCTAGATAGTCAAGCTGAAGATGCTCTCCGTAGAGTACCTGGATTTGACTTAGTTGCCCGTAAATTCGTAGAATTTGTTTATGAACGCCCCCAATATGTTTATTTAATGGGTAATGGAATTAAAGTTGGGCCTCGTCAATATGCCAGTATTTATCAGATATTTAGAGGATGTGTCAGAGACTTAGATATATTACCTGAACCCGCCTTATTTGTTTCTCAAAATCCTCAAGTAAATAGCTATTCCTTAGGTAAAGATCAGCCTTTAATTGTCATAAATACAGGGCTTTTAGACTTATTAAATGAAGCAGAATTAAAAACTGTATTAGCTCACGAATTAGGACATATTAAGTGTGGCCATCCAATTTTAAACCTGATGGCCATTTGGGCTATGGGTGTGGCTTCAGCCATTGGGGAAGTCACATTTGGTTTGGGCAATCTAGTCAGTAGTGGATTAATTTTTGCTTTCTATGAGTGGCGACGTAAAGCTGAATTATCGGCAGATCGGGCAGCTCTGTTAGTCATGGATGACTTGAATATAGTTATGGAAACTATGATGAAGGTAGCTGGAGTGAGCAGTAAGTATGCTAATGAGTGTAGTTTACAAGAATTTATTCGTCAGTCCGATGATTATCAAGACTTAGACCAAGATGGCCTGAATCAAGTGTATAAATTCTTGCTTTATAATGGTGGTCAGGGTATGATGTTGAGTCATCCTTTTCCTGTGGAACGACTGCGGTATCTACAACATTGGGCAAATTCTGCGGAATATCAGCAAATTCATTCTGGTAACTATAAACGTGCTAGTGCGGAGGGTGCTGTTGAGGTGGAAGTAGAGTCTCCAAATAATGAAGCAGATACTTTGCGTCGTGAAATTGAGCAGTTAAGAGAGGAAATTAATCGAATTAAGTCAAAATAAGGAGTAGGGAGTAGGGAGTAGGGAGTAGGGAGTAGGGAGGAGTCCAATAGTGAACTTTTTCATCTTCAATGTTGGAATTGCAAATTGGTCTGAGATTGCTTCACTATTGTTCGCAATGACAATTATAATGCACTATTTTAGGTGAAACAGTCCATTAGATTTTCTCCCTTATCTCCCTTGTCTCCCTTGTCCTACTTGTCTCCCTTGTCTCCCTTGTCTCCCTTATCTTCCTTGTCTCCCTTATCTTCCTTGTCCTCCTTGTCTACCTTGTTTTTCTTATTTTCTGTTCCCAGTCCAGTAGTTGGGTTGAGGAACGAAACCCAACAACAATCTTTCTCTCCTACTACCTGACTCCTTAATCTACCATTTTCAGATGAAACAGTCCATTAGATTTTCTCCCTTGTCTCCCTTGTCTCCCTTGTCCTACTTGTCTCCCTTGTCTCCCTTGTCCTACTTGTCTCCCTTATCTCCCTTGTCCTACTTGTCTCCCTTGTCTCCCTTGTCTTCCTTGTCCTCCTTGTCTTCCTTCTTTTTCTTCTTTTCTGTTCCCACCTTCTGTGTTCCCTATTCCCTCAAACCTAAATTTTTGTCCGGAAATTAGACTCTATTAATATGTAATTAAAAATATAAAGACTGTAAAAATATATTCATCTTTTCTTTCATAAGTAAAGAAAACCAACTTATTATTTTCTCTATTCAAACTATACAAAATAATCAGGAATTTCTAACTATGTCACAAGATAAAAAATCTAGCAGTTATAACAAAGCACCTTTATATTGGGGTTTGAGCAAAGTAGGAATAATTTTTCTCACAGTAGGAGCTACAGTAATGGGATTTACTAATCCTCCTAGAGACGAATATGTTAATTATGCTTCTAATAAATTGGCAACTGAAATTAAAGAATCTGTTTGTAAAGAATCTAACGTACCAGAGGTTTTGAATAACTTGACAGGTGATTTACTTAAAAGTTGTGAAAAGCTAATCAAAAGTCAAAGAACTAATATTAAAGAAATAATGGATAATGCCACCAAACGTCAGAATTTAATATTATTTAGTCTTTATACAACTGAATTTACTGGTAAGAGATATCAGACTATTGGTGCAGTTGGTAATTTTCTAACTTTTCCACCACAGAAAATTGATAAAAATGAATAAAAACAGGACTTACCCAGATGAACCCAGAAACCCGGTACGAGCCTAGAATTAATTCTATTACTTAAAACAACGATTTATCCTAGAAACCGGGTTCCTCCCGTGTAAGTCCTCAAAAATTATAGCAGGGAACACAGAAGGTGGGAACACAGAAGGTGGGAACAGTTGGAAAAGTGTTTCCTAGTATAAGATTCATTATCAGTTCATGTCCTACAGCGCTTTTCGCTCTTGATGAACCACATCGCCATAATCAAAACCTTGTAGGGACGTTGCATGCAACGTCCCTACTGTGGTCTACCGACATGAAAACTGCTGTAATCGCCTTGTCGGATATATTAATTAAGTAGCCTTTGTAGGGATATTCTTTGGAACATCCCTACATTATTTTTTAGATTCTATAGGACTTACGCAAAATCAGGTATTTCCGTCATTGCTCGCGAGGTGCGTTTCGCTCCGCGACATGAATGGATCGCAGTCCGTCAGGATAGCAATCTCAAACCTTCAAATTTCGTTCCTCATGCGTAAGTTCTGTTCTAAATATTTTCAATAAAGAAAAAGATCGTCAGCTAACCTTGGTAAGTTATTACTTCAAAAGCTAATAGCTGAGTGCTTATGTATCTTGATGTAAGTCCTGAGTAAGCTATTCTGCTCTCAGGTTGTTTGTTCTTATTCTCAGTTTTCTATTTTTGCCTGCGCATCAATGTAGAAACAGCACCAGCAGCACCAACTGTGAGTAGACCAAATGTTGCAGCAGGTTCAGGTGTGGATACAGGTATAAGAGCGAGAGACAAAACATCTGTCTGCTCTACCTGTTCTTCAGTAAAGCTCAAAGAGAAACTGCCACCCATACCTGCCAAAATTGGAGATAGAAACTCAAACTCTAGTTCATTATTAGAATCATTAGTATTATCGCCAACTAAAAGTGAAAAACTTGAATTTCCATCAGTGCTTGTAGATACAAGTTTACCGTCAATGTTATTGAGCTGATCGTTGAACAGATCCAGAGCTGAAATATTAAAATTTGAACCAGTAAAATCATTAAAAATTAGGGGAGAAGGTAGGGAAACTGAATTTCCTTCCAGAGTAAAATTGTTGATAACCAGTTGCTCTAATTCTTGGTCATTAAGCATATCATCATCAAAAGCATTATCAACTATATCTAAAAAACCTGAGAATGAATTATTGCCTACTTCAATATCCAATCCAAAAGTTAACGCTTGAACCAAGTTAGCTTTTATACCAACCAGACTAATAGCAGTAGTACAGATAGCAACAGCAGAGAATTTTTGCAACTGTGAAATCATAAATTATGAAATCCTTTTTATCCGAATGTCCAAACACATTATAGCAAACTCCTACTAAATAATGTCTAATCACATCTCCACCAAAAGAGGGAACACTTAACTGGGAAGAGGAAATAGGGGGGAGTAATTGATGATTTATGGATAATAATTGATTATCGGACCTAAATCATCATCTATTCTTTCCCTCTACTCCCTACTCCCTACTCCCTACTCCCCCTTTTCTGGCTCTTTTCTGGAAATGTTTATTAGTCAGGACTTACGCAAAGAAACCCGGTTGCTACGAGAAATCCTTGTTTTGAACAGTAAGAATCTAGGCTCGTACCGGGTTTCTGGGTTCCCGTGGCTTTAGTCTTGTTAGTTTTATGGCATTTTCTTTCTTCTTTAACTTGCTTTATAATGTTCAACTTCTACAGTAGTATGAACATTTCCCCGTGGAAAAAAATCACCTTGAATTTTTACTTCTAAAGGATCGCAAGCTGCCACAAAATCATCTAAAATTTGATTCACTGATTCTTCATGGGAAATGTAGCGATCGCGATAACTATTGATATACAGTTTTATCGCTTTCAACTCTACTACTCGTTCATTGGGAACATATTTTATGTTGATTGTGGCAAAATCTGGATAACCAGAAAAAGGACATTTACAAGTAAATTCTGGTAAACTTATATTTATTTCATAACGTCGTCCGATACGAGGATTAGGAAAAGTAATTAACTCTCCCTCCAATATATTTCTTTCCCCATATTTAAGTTCTGGCGTATTTGTATCTTGAGATACTGCACCAGTATTTTCATAATTATTCATATAAAATATATCCAAATAATAAAAAATAAAATAGACTTCTTTCCTTTAGAATCAGAAGTCTTTTTGAAGTCAGAAGTTAAATTTGAGCTTTGTTATTTTGATAAAATATTCAATAATTGTAACTTGACGAATTTCTATTTTATTGCTCTAATTGGACTAATTATCCCATCCGGAGCCAAGATAGGAACATTAAAAAATTCTCAAACTGTCTCAAACATTACTTCTGATTTGCCTATAGTACCATATCAATAAAGTGGACATCTTGTTCACCCAAAAATCTGAGGAACAGCCAAGATATCCATTCCCAAAAACTATTAAAATTATCTCGCATCTCTGCAACGTCCATCAAGTTAGTATTAATGTAGTAACATAATGCAAAATATTAATATATCTGGTCAAAATAAGCCCAATTCAAAAAATAACTATTCTCCATCTGTACCGATTTCTGTATACAGAGAAGCTACTGCTGAACTAGAAGCAACTCAACTCAAGTTAGAATCTCTCAAAGTCCATAACGAACAGCTAACCCAGCAAAATCAAAAACTGAGAATAGAAATTGAAAAAGTGGTTAATTCTGCAATGCAGTTACAAGAAGCTCTAAATACCGCCCAGTCAGCAGCTCATCAAATAGCCCCCCCACAAATAACTTCTTTTCCTAATTCCCAATCTAACTTTAATACAGTTAATTCTAATTATTTAAGCTCTAGCTTTAAAGTAGATTCTCCTGAAATATCATCATCCTCTCCTTCTCTACCATTTACCGAACCTCAACCAACAGAGCCAGATTTTCCAGAACATCTATTTACAGAAGAACCAGATCAAAATCGCTACAATAGATTTTCTAGTTCTACACAACTATCTAACTTAAATGGAATTTGGTTAGTAGTTGCTGTTTTTCTAATTGTAATTGCCGCATTTGGTGCTGGTTATTTGGTAGTCCGACCAATTTTCCAGCGATAGATAAAACTTAATTTAGCTTGACTAAATACATCAAAAGTGATATTAAGAACAAACTAACTCATAATATATAGTTGAAAAGTTAAATGTCATAGAAATAACAAAGGAAGGCTTAATCTTGCTACGTTGAATTTCGGCAACAGCTAAAGCCAATAAGATTGATTATATTGATATGTGCAACATTTAACCTTCCTCAACCTACTCAACATTGAGCAAACTTCAGATAATTATAGGAGTCGAAGCACAGATTAGGATAGGGCTAGCTGATTAAATCTAAAAGGATTAACAGACAAAGCTTAAAGGCTTTTTCTAGTCACAAAAAGTGTGAAAAAACTACTAAATTAACCTGGAAAACTCTGGATTTTTTCTCACAAGACTTGGAAAAATTTAGAAAAATTAACGACTGTAACTATTGCCTATTGCCTACCTTCACCAACATACTTTTTCAGCCAGCCCTAAGATATTTATAAAAAATGCTCGAACCAGGTTAGGAACTACTTCTGAGTTCTAAATTTTGTACTTCGTCAGGCCAACAACTTCTCTATCTAACTTGCGTGTAGAGCCATAATGCCTACTTCAACTCGACTGGCGCTAAACTTTTACTACTGTAATTCAGTGTAGCAGTATCTTGAACTCCCATCTCAGGATCAAAACCGCGCTTAATCTCTGTCAATTTTATTTGTTTAGCTTGGAGAGCGGTTTCTAGGATTTCTATAGCCTTGTGTGGGTTGCCATGGCCACAGAAAAATAAGTCAGCAGCAAAATAACCTAACTCAGGCCATGTGTGGATGGCGATATGAGATTCTGCTAATGTTGCCGTTGCCGTCACCCCATGAGGGCTAAACTGATGAACACATAAATCTATGAGGGTTGCTCCTCCTGCTGAAATTGCATTCATTAGAGAGCGACGTATGCGTTCTGGGTCGTTGAGTAGCTCTGCGGGAGATTGCCAAGCATCAACTACTAGATGGGTTCCCAATTGTTTCATTCTGCGCGGTTATACCTCCACCCGATAAAGTATCCTTATTGTACCAATATATCACAAATCACAAAAATTTTTAATTTGTTAATAATTAGGTAGTTAGGAATTATATCAAATCTAGACCTTTTTAAACCTTTTTGACCTAAAAACTGACACTTTTTCCAGACTTAAAGTTCCTAAAAGCTTTGTCTGTCAATACTTTTAGGTTGATTCAGCCCGCCATACTTATGGTTTGCTGAATAAATAATCTCAAAGTATTGATCAATAAAGGTTTCAGTCTTTGTAGAATCCGAAAAAGTGCAAGTTTTGAGGCTGATCAAGTTCAGGTATCTAAGCATTTTAGGTTAACTAGGACAAAAAATTAAGGAACTATTTTTTCAACTACTTCTTCTTTAACTTTCCGCTTCTCCTTACTCTTAACTACTCTCTACTCTCTACTCTCTACTTATGACTTGAACCATTGGGCATAATTGCTTCTTGGAGACAAACATCTTGAAGGCTAGAAAAATTTAAACTTGATCCTATCAAATTAGCACGGCACAAACAAGCTTCTTGTAAAATCGCACCTTTGAGAGAGACTAACAATAAACCCGCACCACAAAGATTAGCTTTTTGTAAGTTAGTCCCCCGTAGATCGGCTTCCAATAAGTTTGCACCTGAAAGATTTGCTGCTTTCAAGTTAGCTCCTCGCAAGTTAGTTTTACTTAAGTCCGCGGCCCGTAAGTCTGCCTGGTGTAGAATCACACCATCCAGATTTGCCCCACTTAAATTTGCCCCACTTAAATTAACCTCACTCAAATTAGCCCCACTCAAATTGGCATTACTGAGGTTGGCACCCTGCAAGTCTGCTCCAGTTAAGTCTGAAGCACAAAGGTTAGCTTCTACCAGTGTTGCTTCTGTTAAATCTGCCTCGATTAGTTCTGCACCACTAAGATTACCTTGTTGTAGATAAGCTCGAATTAAACTTGCCTGATTTAGTATAGTGCCATTTAGGTCTACTTGACTCATTATTGCCCGGTTCAGAGTTGCCTGTGTTAAATCGGTACCACAGAGAATACTATGACTGAGAGTCGCTCCTGTTAGATTGGCTTTTGTTAATTTGGAGGAATTTAGTAAACAAGTTCCGACCATACTTGTGCCAATGAGAATGGCTCTGGTTAAATCAGCTTCTGAGAAAATGGCCCCACTGAGAATAGCCCCACTTAAATCAGCTTCTATAAGTGTGGTTTTAGTCAAACTAGCAGCACTTAAATTAGCTTCAATTAAATTAGTTTGAGACATATTAGCATGACTAAAATCTACATTATTTAAGTTGGCTCCAATTAGTTTAGTTTTAGCTAAGTAGGAATTTCTGAAACTAGCATTACTTAAATTACTACGATTGAGGTTGGCTTCACCTAAATTAACTTCTATTAGGTTTACTCCCTGAAAATTTCTTTCTCCTTTGGAGTGTCTAACTAATAATTCATTCGCGCTTAAAAGCTCACTGACATTCATAAAATAAATCTGTTAGTTTATCTGAATTTGTGTTGATATGTTTAGGGTTTCCGTATGGAAAGTCTTTTGGCTCTTGGTAGGGAGTAGGGAGTAGGAAATAGGGAGTAAACCCACCCCTAACCCCTCCGATGGAGGGGAAGTCAAAAGGAATAGGAGTTATAAAGGAATTAGTTGTCAGAATTGTCTCTCAATTTTTCTGCCAAGTATCAGGCTTTTGTGCTAACTTTTTTAACCTTTTTAACCTCAAAGCTGGTACTTTTGACCTACCTAAAAATCTTAAAGCTTTTACCTATCAAAACTTTGATATTTCCAGCCCGCTTGCCCTATTTAATTTCCTCAGAACTGGAAAAAAAATTAAGTTCTCAGGATTTTTTGGCGACTCAAACTTTCAAAATAAATTTATGTTTTGTTAATGCTAAACAAGGCTGATCGGCGCAGCCCTAATCAGGGATGTCCTAGATTACTTATGTCAGTAATGATAAGTTTTAGGTGAGAAAAATTCTTACCTAAATGAATAATTATCAGTTGTTGTATTTACCAAATTAAAGGATGATTATGGTATTTCCTTGCAGTCTAGAGACCCTTATGTGGCTGCGATGGGGGTCTGTTCAGCTAGTGTCACCTCCCTGATAATTAATGGGAGGACTAGATTGCAAGTTGTTATTTAGCTGCACAATCATAAGGCTACTAGGTTCGTCTGAAGTTGAACCTTGAATATCTGATGTTTTTATACTGCATTTATTGCCTATATTTACTTGATTCATCAGTGCCTAATTTTTGTTATAATTGGCTGCTATGTGATACAGATCATAACTAATAATTGATGATTAGACAAATTTTGGTTCGACCAATGAGTTGAAAGTAAGCTTCAGACATTTCTAAAAATAGTCTGTAAAATATACTGTTTGTTTTTATTGAAAAATATTTTTGTAAATTTTTTAATGATCAGGACTTACACAAAACAACCCAAAAAACCAGGTTTATTGCCTTGATTATTGTTATTCAAGCCATGAAATTTCCTATGATAACTAGGCTTCTGCTTAAGTCCTGATTAATTAATTCCTATTGTTTCCGAAAGAAAATCGGCAGTAGACTTAACTAATGCGATCGCATTTTCATACACCATTCGAGTTGGCCCTAAGACTCCCACACTACCCAAAGGAATTTTTCCATTTCCATAAGTTGCAGAAACCAAAGCACAACCTTGAATAGTTTCCAAAGGATTTTCTGAACCAATTCTAACTTTCACCTGCCGATCTGTTTTTTTGGCAGCTCCTCCAAATATTAAAGGCCAAAGTTCATCTTGTTTTTCTTCCAGCAGTTGAATAATAGTTTGGACCTGTTCAAGTTGAGAAAATTCTGGTAAACGTAGTGCTTCTGCCATACCACTAATCAAAATTTTAGTATAATCTGGTGTCTGACAACGAAGGGTTAAATTTTCCAACAGATTTTTGATTAATTCAGCATATTTCTCAAACTCCCTATCTAGCTCACTCCAGTCTAATAAAGATAATTCTCCGATGGCTCGCCCCTTTAGTTGACTATTCAAAAAATTTGATAATATTTGTAGCTCTCCATCAATATCTTCTAAATAGGGGACTACCAAATTATCCTCTAAATTTGTGCGATCGCACATCTGATTTATTGTCCTCAAATCCATAATCAGTGACTGAGTTTCATAAGTATTTGTCACTACAATTAACATAATTTTTTCTGCCTCCACCTGTACGAGTTGTAGATGTCGTAACTTGGCCGTGGAAGTTTGAGGCATTGTCACCAAAGAAATATAACCACTGAGAGTCGCTAAAATTTGAGCGGCTCCTTGAAGTACGGCCTCTAGGCGACCTTCTGGCCAATTTAGTTGTTTTTGTAAAAGTTCTTCAACTTCAAAAGACAGATTTTCTGAAGGTTTAATTAATTGATCGACATATATGCGGTAGCCTGAGTCTGATGGAACTCTTCCAGCCGAAGTGTGAGGTTGATACAAAAGTCCACTTTTCTCTAAAAAGCTCATCCCATTGCGGATAGTCGCTGGACTAACACTGAGATTATACTCTTCTACTTCTAGAAGGGATTTGGAGCCAACTGGCTCTGCCGTCGCAATATAGTGGCGAACTGTTGCCCAGAGAATATGTTGATGGCGATTATTAAGCTTCACTTGCACTGACATGGGTGTAGGATAAGAATATCGGTAAGCTACCAGAAAATATAGTGCTACGAGCAAGTCAAAAGTCAAAAGTCAAAAGTCAAAAGTAATTTTTGACTGAGTTTGAGCATTTATAAATGTCTTGACCTTTGTTTCGACTGCTATAACAGAAAAATGATCTTAATAATTTAATCATAACATCAAGGTTATTTTTCTTAATATTATTTAGTGGTTTATTATGATATAATTTAGCCTGTTTTATTTAGGAACTATGTAGCAAAACGAACTTTCCTAATCATAATCTATATAAAGGGAACAGGGAACACAGAAGGTGGGAACAGCGGATCTGGGAACAGCGGATCTGGGAACAGTTAGAAAAGTGTTTCCGTGGTCTTTGATTGATCATCAGTCCATGTCCTAATCACCTTGTCGGTTGCTATAAGAGCTTACCTAGAAACCGAGTTTATATAAGCTATTTGGTATCTTTGCACGCGGTAGGGGTTTTTGACAAAAGTGACAATCCACCCCTAACCTATCCCAGGAGGGAAAATTAAACCGGTTTCTTGTTTTAGTGCCTAAGTTTTGCTATAGCTAATAGCGAGGTATACTTTGATCTACAACTAATGAGTAAGCATCTATACCACCAATAATATTTTTAACATTAGTAAAACCTTGACTCTTCAACCATTGGCACATTTGAGCAGAACGCATCCCATGGTGACACAAAACCAAGGTTTCTTGATCGGGGTCTAAATGAGTGTATATTTGTTCTGACCATTCACGAAACTGACTTAAAGGTAAAACTTTAAAACCTTTGATAAAAGCTATTTGGACTTCTTGGGGTTCCCGAACATCAACTAATTGTAAGTTTTCAGGAATACCATCTATTAGGCGACTTGCTAACTCTTGAACACTAATTTGAAGCATAGGTTGTTGAAAAAATTGTTGTGGTATTTTTAGCGCTAGGGAATAGAGAACACTTAACTGGGAACAGTGCAATGTAGGTTGGGTTTCGTTCCTCAACCCAACATTGACAAACAAGATACTTCTACTACAAAGATTTATTTCTCTCCCCAAAACCTACTGCTTCAGATAAAGTATAAAGGGGTCTACCTTTTACTTCTTCATAAATCCTACCAATATATTCTCCTAAAATTCCAATACTTACTAATTGTACTGCTCCTAAAAAGAAAATTGTCATCATAATAATTGCCAAACCTGTTAAAGGAGATTCTGGATAAAAAATCCGCCAATATAAAACTAAACAAGCCATCAATAAAGATACACAAGCAGCAAATAATCCTACATAAGTAGACAATCGTAAAGGTACTTTAGAAAAAGACACTAAACCATTAATAGCTAATGCTAAAGATTTGGCAAAAGTATATTGAATCTCTCCAGCAAAACGAGGTTCTCTTTCAAATTTTACTGCTGTTTGTCGGAACCCTATCCATGCTCTTAAACCCCGAATATAACGATTAGTTTCCGGCATTTTATTTAACAAATCTACCACAGATTTATCCATCAAACAAAAATCACCCGTATCAGTCGGAATTTCCACATCTGCTAAACTTCTTAAAACCCGATAATAAACAAAAGCCGGAAACTTTTTTAACCAACTTTCTTGATGTCTTTTTATCCGTTGAGCATAGACAACTTGATAACCTTGTCGCCACTTTTCAATTAAGCTAGGAATTAATTCTGGTGGGTCTTGTAAATCTCCATCTAAAACTACAATAACTTTACCTCTAGCAAAATTTAAACCAGCAGTAACAGCAATTTGATGTCCGAAGTTACGAGCAAAACTTAAATAGCAAACTCTAGAGTCTTTTTCACGGAATTCTCGGAATATTTGGAGAGAGCGATCGCGACTACCATCGTTAATCAAAATTAATTCTGCATCTCCATCCATGTTGTTCATTATTGTACTGATACGCCGATATAATTCGGGGAGATTTTTCTCTTCATTATATATAGGAATTACTAAAGAATATTTCATAAAAAAAGAAGGATTTTCAAGTATAGGGAAAAAAATTATATCAATAATAACACTTATGTAACAGCCACAAATTTCTCCTTTGTGAAAATTTTATATTTTTTGAATCATACATAATTACGACTTATACACCCAAAGGAAAAAACTGGTTGATTACCCTAATTGTTGTTAAATCGCAAAATTGAATTGCAGTAGGGGGGATAAATATTTACAACTGATAACTGATAACTAAAATTACTTACCCTACTTTTAGTTTATTTTAGTCTTCATCTAGAAATTCTGTGGCTATTGTATTAAGTCGTTCATTACTTTCTTGAGTGATTTTTAATAATCCAGCACTAACCATTTGTGATGCAAGTCCGCCTGCAGTTGTGGCTGTTCCTTCTGAAGTTTTTCCTGATCATAAAAGTCCAACTCCTGTTACGCTAATAATTGCACTAATTATAGTTAAAATTAGGGCAATATTAAAGCTTAATTTTGCTTGACGGAGGCGTTCTTGAATAACTATTTTTTCCATTGTGTCAGGGTTATGGTTTTGATTATTATTTAATTTAGCCATGACGAAAACTCCTCTGTTAATTCCTGGTTTTTTTCTACAATTTTATTAAAATATACTGATGATTGAGTTTCAGCTTGTTGATAAAAAATAATTTGTCGGACTTGTGACTGAGTTAATTGAAAATTTTTGGCTAATGACTTAGTAATGCTAAAATGTAGAGTCAGTATTTATAGACTTATCCGTAAGCATTCAGCAGTCAGCATTTAGCAGTCAGCTATTTATTTTAGTTTGAGATAAAAGCTTGGCTTTGTTGAGGTAAATTGAATCTTACTATCAAAGCCGACTTTATAGCTTATATTTATTTAAAGCTATTTTAAAGTTTTGATAAGATTTGCTGTTAGCTGACGGCTAATAGCTTTTTGCTTACACTTATTCAGCTTTTATTATAGTTAAAGTTATGTCTCCTAGATCCCTTAAAGTAGCACCAAAATATCTGGAAAAGGTTAAATTTGCTGTTAAACATAATAGTTTTCCTAGTCAAAAAGCTCTAGCTCTTGATTTAGGTATTGCTCGTTCAACTGTCTCTAATTTCCTTAATGGTAAACCTGTAGATTTCTTGAATTTTACCGAAATATGTGAGAAATTATGTATTGATTGGCAAGCGATCGCTCAAATACCAGAAAATGAACAAGAGGCAGAAAAAACTATTTATATTAAACGGCCACCTATTGAATCTATTGGTGATGAAACTATCTTAAAATCAGGTTCTTTAATTAGAATTCAAGCTCCTCAAAAAATGGGAAAAACTTTGCTAATTAATAGAGTTTTAGAACCAGCGAAAAGATATGATTACCAAACAGCATCTATTGATTTATTAGCTACTGATACTGCTAATTTTCAGGATTTAGATAAATTTTTGCAGTGGTTTTGTCGTGGTGTCAGTCGTGAATTAAAAGTGCCAAGAGAAACTTTGCATAAGTCTTGGGATGAGGGAGATGATAGTAAGACAAATTGCCACATTTATTTTGAAGAATTTTTATTACCAAAAATAACAGAAGCATTGGTTTTATCTATAGATAATATAGACTTAATTTTTTCACATCCAACTGCTCAGGATTTTTTGGGATTATTACGTTCCTGGCATGAAAAAGGTAAACAAAAACTTCTCTGGAAAAAGTTACGGTTAGTAGTAGTTCATTCCACATAAGTTTATATTCCTTTAGATATTAATCAATCTCCTTTTAATGTGGGTGATCTAATTGAATTAAAAGAATTTGCTCTGGAGCAAGTACGGCAACTTACTGAAATTTATAAATTAAATTGGCAAGCTGAAAAAGTGAATGAATTAACTGATTTAGTTGGAGGGCATCCTTTTTTATTAGATAAAGCTCTGTCTTATTTAAAAAATCATCAAGATTTAAGCTGATCAGAGTTACTAGAAACAGCACCAACTAATGCCGGAATTTATCGGAGTCATCTCCAAGAATTATTGTCAACTTTAAAACGTGATTCCGAACTAAAAGGAGCTTTTAAGAAAGTTGTTATAGCTACAGAACCTCTAAATATAGATTCCCTTTTTACTTATAAATTGTATAGTTTAGGATTAGTAAAATTAGTAGGTAATAATGTTGTTCCTAGATGTGAATTATATCGACAATATTTTAGCGATCGCTTGTAATAACTATTTTAATTTATAATAGTTAGGACTTACATATTAACGCTATTAGTAGTGCATTATTTCATCTAAAATGGTGTATGGGGTAGGGGCGGGTTTTATCAGAAATTTTCATGCTGACTCTAAGATTTACATAAACCCGCCCCTGGGACGTTGGCTTACATAATAAGGGGGCGGGTTTAGCTGACTTACTTATGAAAACTCGTTAACTCACTTGTTAAACCCGCCCCTACGTCTCCTGATTCCCTAATGCACATTTTTAGATGAAACGGTAATGACAATTTTCGATTTAATATAATTTGTGAGAAAAAACTGTAGGGGTTTGGTCTCCTTTCCCCAACTACCAAGGTATATGAAAGGAAGCAATCTTAGGGGTGCGCGGAGATTGCTTCGGGGGTAAGTATATTTTCCCACAAAAGTTACTTGTGCTAAACACCCCTCGCAATGAAAATTTTCCATTTATTAGTAAATAAAAAAGACTGTGCTTGTCCGCAGCGAGGCGGTAATATTAGACTCAAGTTTAATTAGTAAGAGTCAACTTAGCCGTAGGCGAAGCCTTCTCTTAGAGTAGCAATCTCTACTCTGTAGATTATCTGGTAGTCTATTTTTTTGCTACTCCCTAAGTATATTTTTTCACAAAAATTACTGCTATTAAACACCCCTCACAATGAAAATTTTCTATTTAAAACGACATAATCATAATAATTAATTTTCTCCATCCTCCATGAACACAAAGTCAAACCAAAATCACCAATATCAAGTAGGAGGAAGTTTACCTCTTGATGCTCCTAGTTATGTCAAACGACAAGCAGATTAAAATCTTTATCATGCCCTCAAATTAGGATAGTTTTGTTATGTGTTGAACTGCCGACAAATGGGAAAATATAGTTTAATGTTACGGACTAAGGCGAGATTAGAAAAAGAAGGGTTTGCCTGTGCTGCAATTGATTTAACTAATGTGGGTATTCAAGAAATTAATGCCAAGCAATTGTATCGGGGTATTAGACCTCTCCAAAATAGAAATTAAGGTAAAATTATAGTGGCAAATTATATATATGCTGTCCCAAAATGAATAATGTATTAGAATATATTTATAATCATCCACTCATAAACAAAAAGGATTATTGGTATTACAGATAAACAACTCATAAAATTAATAGAAAATGCTCAAAAAGTTGAAGAAAAAAAAGACAGGCGATCGCCAGTGAAGAAAAAAGATTAATCAAGGCAGGAGGAGGAAGAAAAAAGTCTTTAGGCAAGGCAGAAGAGATAATGTTGACATTATATTATTTGCATCATGTACCAACCCGATCAACTACTAGGAGCAATCTAAGCGAGTTAGTGAATCAACAGCAAATAATATTTTTCGCGCTTTGGCTCGATATTTTGAGGGAATTATTACCACCCTTGTTTACTAGAGGAATTCTCGGGAAAAGAAAACGAATATTTATGGATAAAAGAAGCTTTGACAGAAATAGAATTGATAGTTGATAGTACTTCGTGCCGTATATATTCAGGCCAAAAAATGATGAAAAACAGAAAAAATATTACTTAGGAAAGCCAAAAAGTCATGACTGTAAAAATCAAATAGTAATCACTAGCTTTGGGAGAAGAAATAGTTGATGTAATAGTAGGAGAAAAAGGTCCAGAGAGTGATATAAATTCCCAAGCAAAAACCACAAAAAAAGTTTAATAAAGAACAAAGATTTCCAGGAGATAAAGGTTATCAAGGTGGGGAAAGAATTGACACGCCAAAGAAAAAAAAGAAACCAGAAAATCTCAGAAAAAGTCAAGAAAGAGAATCAAAAAAAAGCTCAAAAAAGAATATTTGTAGAACATGTAATAAGACTGATAAAAATATGCGCGAGTAGCACGAGAAAGATTCAGATTAAAAGAGAGTAACCCGTGAAAAAGTAATTTTAACAATATGTGGTTTAGTGAGATTAAGAATGGGAACAATAATGTTAAGATAAATCATAAATTTAGGTCTAGTAAAAAGCAATAAATAATTACATAAAAATGGTAAATAATTAACAATAACTATATGTAATACTATAAATCTCATAAAAAATGACTATCTGGAGGAGCTGGCGATCGCTCTCTCAAAGATAGTTACAGTAAGTGCTTGATAATTTTTGGAGATGTCTATTTTAGTTAGGTCATATTCTGGTTTCATACTTTTATAGCGCGTAGGGCTAGGGAATAGGGAAGAGGGAACAATAGAATATCAGTCTGATTTGCAATCGGTAGAGGGCGAATGCCATTCGCCCCTACAGATGCTGTATATTTTCTTACGTTGCGTAAGTCCCGATGAATAACGAGGGAGGAATCAACCGACCCCTAACCCCTCCCAGGAGGGGAAAAGAAGGAGCAGTTTTTTTTTGCTCACTAGACATCTTCAAAAATAAAACAGGACTTACGCAGATACTGTATATATAGCGTCTAAAACTATTGTACAATAGTTTTTGAAATCTATATATAGTACCTTTGCGTAAATCCTGTAAAAAATAGAATCAATTCTTATCCATAAATCATCAATCACTCCCCTCCTGGGAGGGGTTGGGGGTGGGTTCCCTATTCCCTGTTCCCTATTCCCTCTTTTCTAAAGAATCCACTTAACTGCGTTCAACACTCCCTGTTTGACTGGAGAGCGATGAGGACTGCCACCACTAGAACTCAATACATTTTCTCGATTAGCCAAATACCACTCATAGCTCTGAATCAACATTTCGCTGTTAGAATATTGTGGCTGCCAACCCAGTTCTGTAGTAGCTTTGGAAATATCAAAATACATCTCTCCACCGTATAACATGGCGTGATATATTCCCAAAGGAGAAACCCCTAGAGCGCTAGTAGCTTTCATTGCCCAAATTGTCGGTTTGGCTGGTAGTCCTTTAACTATAGAACCAGTTTTGGCGTGCTGACAAAGTGCTTCTAGGAGCGCCCGCATTGTGCCAAATCTGTCTGTACCACAGTTATAAAGTTCAGAACCGGGGCGACTTGCTGCTAAAATGCACGCTTCAGCAAGATCGTCAGAATGAACAAACTGATAGCGATTGTCACCTTTTCCCAAAACTGGTACATTATAGCCTTGGCGAATCCACTCGAACAGAATTTGAAAAATTCCTAACCTACCATGGCCTAACATTGTGCGGGGACGGATTATGGAAACATCTAACCCCTGCTGAATATAACTTTTGCAGAGATGCTCACCTTCTAGTTTAGCTTTACCGTAAGCTTCTAGTGGCTTAGGGATGTCAGCTTCTGTGACAGGATTTTTCTTGGGTATGCCAAAAATTGAGCTAGATGAAGTATAAACGACTTTTTTAACACTATTTGCCAGGGCTGCTGCTAACACATTTTCTGTTCCTTGAATATTTACAGAATTGAATAATTCTTTATTTTTAGCCAGTGGAACTTGGGCAACGCTGTGGTAAACTACATCTACATTTTGGCAGGCAGCTTTGACGGCTTCAGCATCTCGAATATCACATTGGAATAGCTTAACATTGGCGGGGCGATCGGGTGCATCAATTATATCTAGGATACTGCAAGATATCCCTTTCTCCAGCAGCTTTTTTACTAAAAGCGAGCCAAAATATCCAGAGCCACCAGTTACTAAAGCAGAAGACATAACATTCATAATTTTTTACCTCAATTAAATTAGGGAACAGGGAACAAGCAATAGGGAACAGGCAATATGTAACAGGGAACAGGGAATAGGCAATAGGCAATATGTAACAGGGAACAGGGAATAGGCAATAGGTAACAGTTTACTGTAGGGGTTTGGTCTCCAAACCCCTTGGCGCTTTGGTTGGGAAACCAAACCCCCACAATAAAATCTGACAACCTATTTAGGATTGCGATAATTAGAGATATAGCAGTTTTCAGTAGGCCCTACCATAAAATCTGACAACCTATTTCAGATTGCTATAATTAGAGATAGTTTTCATTATCAATTATCAATTACACGACTTACGAAAGCCACTATATATAGTCTTGGTGCGTTACGAAGTGCGCTAACGCACCCTACCAATAGCGTTTATGGGTAAGTCCTAAATTATTAATTATTAATTATTAATTATTAAACATCCATGTCAAACTACGACGCATTCCTTCTTCTAAGTCAATCATGGGTTGATAACTTAGCTCTCGTTGCGCTTTGACGATTGAGCAAGCAATGGTTTTGTTCATCTCGGAAAGTACATGAATTTTCTGGTGATAAACCCCTATTGCTTGCAGACTTCTGTCTACCAGCAAGGCTAGTTCGCTGACGAAACTAGGTAGCTTCAGGCGCGTGTGGCGACAGATTTGATGAAATTCTGTTTCTAAGAGATTTTCAACTGTGTCAACCACTTCATTCATGGTGTAAGGCCGTTCATCTGCAATCCAATAAGTTTCTCCCTTAGCTCTGGGAGTAATCCCTGCTAAAATCAGCCCTTGACAGAGATTTTCAGTATAAGCCATCGAGCGCAAATTGTTACCATCACCAACTATTGGGCATTTGCCGGTTCTAATCATTTCAAAAAATAGTGTTTGCCGTGGTGGCTGATGGGGACCATAAAACCAAGGGGCACGGATAATAACGGTTTCTAGTTTGCCAGCATCAAAGAAAGTCTTAATAGCTAACTCCATCTGCATTTTGGATTTTCCATACCCCATGTATGGGTTATAGGGAGAACTTTCATCAAACCGATGATCGGAATGAGGATTGCAACCACAAGGAGAGTTAGAAGACATGACGACTGCTCGTTTAACCGAGGCACTATGGGCGGCTGCCAGAAGATTCTCAGTTCCCCTAACGTTCACCTGATTAAAGTCATCAATTTTTTGGGGATGGATTATTCCTGCTGTATGAAACAAAATAGCCCCTTTCGCACCCTGACAAAAGCGATCGCAATCTTCTGGATTACGCAAGTCTCCCGATACTACTTCTATTTTTTTTGAAAGTGCTTTTAGAGGTTTCTCATCAGTACCTGGTAACACAAAACAGCGAATCGTGAGGTCTGGTTGTGGATTTTTCAGGGCTTCACAGTCGGGCAATCCGGCAACCAGTGCCTTAACCAGACTATATCCTAACCAGCCATTAGCTCCGGTTACTAAAACTAAAGGTGTATCAAAATTCATCATTCTAGCTCTCTTCTAAAAAATGTAAAGCATTTCGTCGGGCAATAGCCATCACAGAACCTTGAGGATTTACTCCCAGAGCAGTACAGAGCAAACTGGCATCAGCAACATACAGATTTTCCTGTCGATGAACTTTACCAAAAGAGTTGGTTGCACATAACTCTAAGTTTTCTCCCATAGGGCAAGATGAAAACAAGTGAACTGTCATCAGACTGGTATCTGAGGGAAGTTGTTCGGGTAACTGCTCTATGTCAGCTAGTGTAGTTAATCTGGTTGCTTTTGGTAGCAGTGGAAATATGGCTTTAGCTTTGGCAGCTATTAATAACCGACATAGATTTTTCAAGCCACTAGCTAATACCTGCAAATCATCAGAGGGCAGATTGTAACGCACCAAGGGATCGTCAAAGCCTGGCAAACAACGAACAGTACCTCTACCTGTTCCCTTTAGGGCAGCATAGTAAATGTTCATATTTTGCCAGTACTGATCGACTTCATGGGTGTATTCAGGATAATCCAACATGGCTAGTTGTAGGTAGGGGAGCGAACTGATAGAACCTCCAAAACTTAGCTTTGGTGCAAACTCTTTAACCTGATGCACAGCTACATCCAATTGTTCAGAGCTAACGGGTTCTGAAAATTGAGCAACAACTTTGACGGTGGGGTGCATCTGTAGGGCGTTACCTATATTGCGAGTGATGCCACTACGACGTAGCAATGCTGGTGTTTGTACTGCTCCAGCAGCGATAAAAACTGTTTTGGCAGTTATCTTAATTTGGTATGGGGAGGAACTATTGGTATAAAGTCCTTGGAGAATCCAGCGATCACCGAGACGACGGAGCTTTTTTATTTTAGTGTTGGCGAGAATTTTACCCCCTGTGCGCAGCATTTCGGGAACATAAGTTTTCGTCATAGATTGCTTAGTTCCCTTGAAAGCAACACTAGGGTCGTTATTTGGTTCGTACTTAAACCAACGGGGTACTTCCTGGGAGTCCCAACCAAGCTGAGTTGCACCTTCCTGCAATTTGAGAGATGCGAGGGAAGGTTTATCGGGTAGATAACTAACACTAACGGCATTTTCGCAGGCTTCATAGTGGGGAGCAAGTTCTGCTTCTGTCAGCTTTTGCACCTGAAATTTTTCTTGCCAGTGAGCTAAGACATCGGAAGGAATGCGGTGATAAAGCCCGCTATTGACTTCGCTGCCACCACCGACACATCTGCCCTCAACATACTGAATTTTGGGACTGCCAAACGCAACAGTAAGACCGCGATTCCGATATTTTTGCACCATCTCTTCCTGAGAAAAGGGGGTACATGATTCCAAAGGCAAATAAGGACCTTCTTCAATCAGTAAAACGTCGAGTCCAGCTTTGCTAAGAGTTGCAGCCGTAACCGCTCCCCCAGGGCCTGAACCAACAATAGCAACTTCGCAGTTGAGAGCAGTATCTGGCTCAGTGAGAATGTTTTGTTCGCATACTGTCATGTCAATTTTTCCTGGCTCACTTTAATAATTAATAATTAATAATTAATAATTAATAATTGATAATTAGGGTTTACTGATTAAATTTCCAACCAATAATAAATTCTGAATTATCTAATCTAATAGATATCTCCAGAAATCAAAAATTCCATCAATTATCCTACATAAATTATCAATTTAATAATTAATAATTGATAATTAGGTCTTACTGATTAAATTTCCAATCAATAATAAATTCTGAATTATTTAATAGATATCTCCAGAAATCAAAAACTCCATCAATTATCCTACATAAATTATCAATTATTTCTTCCTATTGCCTATTGCTGATTAGACATCTCTAAAAATTAAAAATATAATCAATTATTATCCATAAATCATCAATTACTCCCCCCCGTTCCCTGTTCCCTGTTCGTTGTTCCCTGTTCCCTATTTTCTGGAGATACCTATTGCCTATTCCCTCTTGTATAGAAATATCTAATTATTAATTATTTGATAATAACTAAATATGGTTAAGCTTTCGTAAAATCTTATCAAGTCACGACAAACTCTCAGAGGTGACATTTTCCAAGTTGCTATCTGATTAACTCGAATAGTCGGTGGAAGTTGATGAAACCTTTTGCCTCGTCTGATGATTGAGCAAAAATCAAAAATAGCCGTGAGGATAAACAGGGGTAGTTTTAGATAGTCAGGCATATTTCTATATTGTGAGCTGACAAACTCAACAACTTGATTATTAGGGAAGTGTAACAGAGGCTGATGTTTCTCTGAGTGTTTATTAATAAATGTATAACAAAGTGCAGATATAGTTGGTTCAAAATTCATTGTTAAATTAATTTTTATAGAAACATTCTGATGAATTGAGAAAATTGAATTAAATTAACTAAATAATACCATGTCCGGTAGCATCGTTTGTGTATAAAACTAAGATGACAATGGGAGAAAACCTTCTGCCTCCTGCTTTCTTCCTTCTGCCTTCCTTCCAGCAAAGTCTAATTATTCAACCGCAGATTATATAACGCCTTGACTGTTGAGCCAAAGTGTCAAAGTGCAAGTTATTAGCCAAGCAATTATTGTATATTGAATATGCTCATCGGAAAGTAACACTCGATCGGGAACTTCTGTCCTGTGGTTGACTGCCTTAACTTTTTCCGGCTTTTCCTGTAACTGATGAACCTTTACTGCGGAGTCACCTAAGAGCTGATATCGGAAGATACCGTACATGACAAAGGGTAAGGTAATGCTCATCCAAGGAGTTGGTACTTCACAAAAATCAGAACTGCAATTCCAGCCAGAACTCCAAATAGCATAACTCATAACTGCTCCTGTTGCTACAATACTTTCCATACGATTGAGCAGTGGTAAAGAATATACTTTGAGAACCTCGCGGGTAATGACTTTTCCTTTGAGTTGCAAATTGTGTAACTCTGCCTTGCGCTTCTCAATAGCTAAGAACAGAGCCAGCATTGCTATAAATATTAAAAACCATGGGGAGGGATATATATTAGTGACGATAAACCCAGCGCCAGCTCTTAAAACAAATCCACTAGCGATACAAGCAATATCCAATAGTGGCATTTCCTTAAGCTTTAAATTGTAGGCAACCTGAATCAGAGAGTAACAGGTTAGCACTGCTCCCAGGGATAAGCTGCAAAACCAGCTAAAACTCAGGGTTACTAATAGAAACAAACTGGCCATAGTTACAGCAATGGGTACACTGATATGTCCCGCTGCAATCGCCCGATTGCACTTAACTGGATGCTGACGATCTGACTCTAGATCTTTGACATCATTTAACAGGTAAAAACTGCTAGATACTATACAAAATAGACAAAATGCTATGAGAGTAGAGGAAAAAGAATTAATATTTATCTGAAAAGCAAAAAGTGGTGCAGCGAAGACCAACAAATTTTTTGTCCACTGGTTCGGTCTTAATGCCATGAAATAAGTTTTCAATGTCCCATCTTTGATGGATAGACTATTATTACAAGTCATTTGTTCAACCATACAATAAATCTAGTTTGATATCGAAACAAATAATAAACCAATAATAATTAAATCATAATTACATTGATATTCTTTTCACCTTTCTGGCTTTTTGCATATAATAGCAGAAAACAGGGGGCAGAAGTAAATATTTATGCTTAATATTTTCTTGAGAATCTGACGAATGAGAAAGTTAAATAAAGATAATTCTTACAGTATAAATATTTATATATACTAATAGGACTTACGCATTCACGCTATTAGTAGTAGTACGTCAAGGTTGAAAATGTGAGTTAAAAACCTAACCCCCCCCTGCAACGGAAGCTATGCTTTATAAACATCTTTATTTTCTTAACATAAAACTTGACAAGTTATGAGTAAATATTAATTCGGCTTTTTTGAAAATAAAGTATAAAAAAGTACATTTTTTTTGCAATTACTTAAGTATTTGTATTTAGCTACTATGATTGTTTCTCCTTTCTCCACTGCTCTCTTCTCCCCGTCTCCCCACAAAAGTTTCAGGATTTCCTGGTAATGGATAGGCAAGGGAAGGGAGAGAAATATAGCGCTGCACGCAGGCAACAGGCAACAGGCAACAGGGAAGAGGGAGAATAAATTGCTTATAATATAAGGCTTTTAGCTATTGGAAACCTCCTGCAAGTTGTAAAGCGTAAAGTGCGCACATTGCTATATTTTTCTTGTCGCTTATGCTCTCAGGATGAAATCATTCTCACTAATAGATGCAGTATTAGTGAGATTAGCAAATTCACTACCGCTACCAAATTCTGCTTCTGTTCCATTAGGATTGTAGAATAACTTCCCGTTACTGCTGTTGTAAACAATAACTCCTGAAGAAGTTTCGGCATCAGCATCAGTCGTAACTATGGCAAATTCACCATTGATACTGAAACCTCTTCCTGAGTCACTGGTAATAGCAGTAAATGTAGTTTTGTCAAGTATAATTCTATCTTTTTCTGGCAGAAAATCACTGATGGTATCTATTCCCACATCTTCTTGAGCAAATTCTTGATTAGTATTGAAAATAAAACTGTCAATACCCCCTCCACCAATGAGAGTATCGTCACCAGCACCACCGTTAAAGCGATCGCGACCTTGACCACCAATCAGAGAGTCGTCACCATTACCACCAAAGAGGCGATCGCTACCCTGACGACCTTGGAGGGTATCATTTCCGTTTTTGCCAAACAGGAAGTCATTACCTCGATTACCTATAATTTGGTCATCACCACCACTACCATTGATAGTGTCATTACCTGCTAAACCTTTAATAGTGTTATTTTCATTTGTACCATTCAGACGATCGCTTTTAGGAGTACCAGTGATATTTGGTGAAATTTGTAATTCTACTGCACCAATATCAACCCCTTCTCCTACAAACCGTGGTTCCCCTCTTTGGTCTGTCGTCAGTGAGTTCGGATTACTACCTGCATCAATGGCGGGACTATTGGGGAAAGGTAAGTAAGTTAACGTGAGACCACCATTGTCACTAAGGTCTCCAAGTAGAGGATCGGTGATACCTGTTTTGTCGCTATCATCGTCAAAAATATCAATAGCGTTACCTGTACCAATTAGATTATTGCCACCACTAACAACAGTGTTATTATTTCCTCTAGAGTCAAAATCAGTGCTAGAATTACCAGAGACAATACTAGAGGTAACAGTAGTATTGGGGTTGAATTCTAACTCATTAATAACTTTAGTCAGAATACCACTTCCTTGATTTGGTTGACCTCCATTACCAGTAATCGTACTATTACTGATGCTAGCTGTTCCAGCATTATATATACCACCACCATGGTTAGATATACCTCCGCTAAAAGTGCTATTACTAATATTTGTTGTACCTGTGTTGTAGACACCGCCACCACGATTCGCTGAATTCGTACTAAAAGTGCTATTGATAACATCTGTTTGACCTGAGTTCCTGATACCACCACCTGCTAAAAATGTAACATTTCCACTAAAAGTGGTGTTAGTGATAATAGCTTCGCCTGAGTTATTAATTCCACCACCATTATAAGCATAATTACCACTAATATCGCTATTATTAATGCTAGCAGTACCTGTGTTAAAGATACCACCACCATCACTTGTATCTGCTGAATTACCACTAATAGTGCTGTCGCTAATATTAACTGTACCTGAATTGAAGATACCACCGCCATTACTCCCAGCTGTACCTAGTGAATTTCCAGTAACATTACTGTTATTCAAAGTGACTATACCTGAATTCGAGATACCAGCACCGGTTATATCTGCTGAGTTTCCACTAATAGTGCTATCTTTGAGATTAACTGTACCTGTGTTTTGAATACCTCCACCAAGACTATTACCAAAATTATCACTAATAGTGCTATTGTTCAGATTGACTGTACCTGTGTTTTGAATACCTCCACCATAAAATGCTGAATTTCCACTAATAGTGCTCTTGGTAATATTCGTTGTACCTGTGTTGTTAATCCCTCCACCACCATTTAAGAAATTCTCTAAATTTCCACTAATAGTGCTGTTATTGAGAGTAAGTGTACCTGAGTTGAAGATACCACCACCAGAATCATTTGTTACAAAACCACCTGTAACTTCGGCATTTTGCAACTCTAGATTTGCATTCTCCAAAACATGAAATACTCGATCGCCTAATCCTTCTATACCTCCAGCATCAATAACTGTTTTTTCAACTCCGTCAGAAATAATTGTTGTTTCTCCACTTCCTGCTACAATATCTAAATCTCCCGTTGCAGCAGCATCTTCATCACTTCCTGAGATAGTCAGATTATACGTTGCTCCTGCTGTCAGTTGAATAGTATCATCTTCTGGGGTACTGTTTGCTTTAATTATTGCTTCCCGCAGAGAAGTAACTCCATCACTATCATCTACTATATCTTCAGTAGTATTTACCACAATATCTGCCAACACTCCTGCATAACTCGCCCTAATTTCTGGAGTAAATGCTAACGCTGACTTGAATTTACCGAATATTACTTCTAAATTCCAATTACCACCTCTGTTAATATTTCCTGTCAGGGTTTCCGAGGCAGCAATATTTGCTCCGGTGAGTTGATGCAGTTGTCGGACAAATTTTTTACCTTCTTTACCACTTGCTACCTGACAACCATAAATTAATATTTCCCCATCAGCAGACAAACATTTACCCCACTGCTGCATACTTTCGACGTATAAATGAATATTGTCATTTTTCAGGATACTATTTCCCAGATACAAAGTACCTTTTGCTCCATGAGAAATAATATGAACTGTTTCCAGATTATGGCATTCACCCAAACTTTTAGATATTTGTTCTATACCATTTTGATTGGGTTGTAGAATAACTACTTCTGTCTGAGAATCAACCTGTGAGATGAGGTGACTGTAATTTTCTACCTGGGAGTCGATGAATAATAATTTGGTTTTGTGCATAATTTTAGAAGGGTTTTCAAGTGTAGGAAAAATTAAAATTAGCAAGTATTCTAGCATTAATACAGGACTTACGCAAGTGCAACGTATTTTCGTCCGATACGACGGTCGGTAAGCAATCTCAAAGCCCTGTTTTTCCTACCTCATGGCTTTAGTCCTATAATATTTAGCAGTACGCTGAAAACTTTAAAAATTTTTTACAGGAGGTTCATAAATCTTCCGTATCTAACTCTTAACTACTACCTACTATAACTGAATATTTACCTTTAAAAAAGATAGTTCACGTTGGTTATTGACACAATCTTGAAGATATCAATCAATTAATTCTTGATAGCAAATTCCTTTTTCTTGGGCTTTTTTCTCAAAATATTCTATTACTTCATTTCCTAAAGATAAACTCACTTGTTGCTTTAGTTTTTTTGCATAAGGATTAGGACGACTTTTCATTTTAGTTAGATCATATTCTGGCTGCATACTTTTATCCTCGATATTGATTCAGACAATTGGATATTTCCTGGATATTACAGCACTTTTTAAATGGATAAACCACAATGTTCAAACCAAAATCCAGTAGGGACGTTAGCATTTTTGTTATGCAACGTCCCTACTGTGGTTTACAAAAATGAAAACCGCTGTATGAGTAGATTTACTCAAAAACAAAAATTAATTTTTATAAAGTGCCATATTTATTGTAAAAGTTATATACAGAATCTTCTTAGAGAAGAAAATTCAAAATCAAAAGTTAAAAGTTTAAATTAACTAAAACTGATAACTTAAATAACACAGGACTTACGCATAATCGACGAGTTTTGGTGATTTGAGATTGCTATCCTGACGGACTGCTTCGCAAACGCACCTCACGAGCAATGACAGAAATGCCTTGTGTTGCGTAAGTCCTATAACAATTTCCATAAACCATAATGAACGTACAAACAGTTACAACCCAACCATTTAATGACCAAAAACCGGGTACTTCGGGACTCCGGAAAAAAGTGCCAACTTTTAAACAACCTAACTACCTAGAAAACTTTATTCAGTCTATCTTTGACAGTCTAGAAAACTTTTCTGGTCAAACATTTGTACTTGGTGGTGATGGTCGCTATTACAACCGTGAGGCAATCCAAATAATTCTAAAAATGGCTGCTGCTAATGGAGTTGGCCGAATGTTAGTAGGTCAAGGTGGGATTCTTTCTACTCCTGCTGCTTCCTGCATTATTCGCAAAAATAACGCTTTTGGTGGTATAATCCTCTCCGCTAGTCACAACCCCGGTGGACCAGAAGAAGATTTTGGGGTTAAATACAATATTAGTAATGGTGGTCCAGCTCCCGAAAAAGTGACAAGTGCTATCTATGAACGTACTAAAGTTATTGATAGCTACAAAATTATTGAAGCTACGGATGTTAATTTAGATGAACTGGGTACTCAGAAAGTAGGGGAAATGACTGTGGAAGTTATTGATTCTGTAGCAGACTATGCTGAGTTGATGGAGTCATTGTTTGATTTCGGCAAAATATCGGAACTGTTAAAGTCTGATAAGTTTCGGATGTGTATGGACTCATTGCACGCTGTCACCGGACCTTATGCCAAAGATATTTTTGAGCAACGGTTAGGCGCTCCCGTCGGTACAGTGCAAAATGGTGTACCTCTAGAAGATTTTGGTGGCGGACATCCTGACCCTAATTTGGTATATGCTCACGACTTAGTAGAAATCATGTTTGGTGAAAATGCTCCCGACTTTGGTGCTGCTTCCGATGGAGATGGCGATCGCAACATGATTTTAGGGAAAAATTTCTTTGTTACTCCTAGCGATAGTTTGGCAATATTAGCTGCTAATGCACATTTAGTTCCTGGATATAGTTCTGGTTTAGCTGGTATTGCGCGATCGATGCCAACTTCAGCAGCACCAGATCGAGTAGCGGAAAAAATGGGTATTGACTGTTATGAGACTCCTACTGGTTGGAAATTTTTTGGTAATTTATTAGATGCAAACAAGGCGACTCTTTGCGGTGAGGAAAGTTTTGGTACAGGTTCTAATCATATACGAGAAAAAGACGGACTTTGGGCAGTATTTTTCTGGTTGAATATTCTGGCAGTACGGCAAGAGTCGGTAGAGGATATTGTCAAGGAACATTGGAAAGAGTACGGTCGCAACTATTATTCTCGCCATGACTATGAAGGAATAGAAACTGATAAAGCTAATACTTTGATGGATAATTTACGTTCTCTATTACCTTCTTTTGTAGGAAAAGAATTTGGCGAATATGAAGTTAAATATGCTGATGACTTTAGTTATACCGATCCCATAGATGGTAGCGTTAGTCAAAAACAGGGTATTCGGATTGGTTTCACAGATGGTTCTCGGATTATTTTCCGACTTTCTGGTACAGGAACTCAGGGAGCAACTTTGCGTTTGTATGTGGAAAGTTATGAACCAGATGTTAGTAAACAAGATCAAGATACTCAGGCAGCATTATCTTCTCTGATTAGTTTAGCAGATGAAATTGCTCAAATTAAGAATATTACAGGCAGGGAAAAACCTACTGTAATCACCTAATTTGAAGGTTGTTATTTGCCAGATTGTTTAGTTTGGGAGCAAGATGCTCCCACTATTTGACAGCGTTTTTCAGATCAAACTTTGTAGGTAAGTTCCATGAAACGTCCCTATAATTAAACTGGTAACACAACCATCCTGGTTGTTACAGCCTAGAAGGCTGTGTTACAGAGCGGTAGGGTGTGTTAGCGCATCTCGTAAAGCACCAAGGTACTATAATATAAAACCCATGTTGGTATCTCTGGACGAGGTGCAAGTTTTTGGCAAAGGAGACAGGATTCAACCCACCCCGAACCCCTCCCAGGAGGGGAGATGGAGAAAGAGAATCAGGAAAAAGGTAGAAAAATAGTCCTATATTAACCATCTCCCCATCTCCACTTTACGGTTCAATGTAGTTTTCCACTGTTTTGAAGGTATTGCCTTTTGAAAACTGATACTCGTAAAGGGTTTGGAAAAACTTAAGATCGACCTGGCGCCAGCTAACCCAGCCAATTCCTGAATATCTATCATCAGACAACGAGTACAATACAAAGCTTAACACATGGTTGATGTAAATGAGCGAAAATCCTTCTTGCTCCAGGATGACATTTTCTGTGTTACTGCGCTGATGTACCATGATCTGAAATGGTGATTCGTTGTTCCAGTCATCTTGAATAGATTGATTAAGAGCATTATATACCTGATTTTTGAAGTGATGAGTGTCATGCTCAAGCACGAAGCGAAACTCTTCTCTTTCGGTGTCCATTGCCGTTCTCTTGAAAAAATCATGGTGTCCGTCGGTTATAATCTTGTGGACAAAAGGAATGGAATATATAGCCTTGACATGACCTAAAGCATAAAGCGCTTCCACCGTCTCCAGTTGTTCGACAAAAAAGCGTCCCTGCTCAAGATCAAAGCTATTATCAATCACTCGCTTCAATTCAGGAACTTCCTCCAGTTGATCGGGATCAATATTCCTTAACAAAGCGGGGATGCTTTGTCTTTTTTGATATTGCGTATCAAGAACTAAAGTAAGTTCTTTCGTCTCACCAGCAAGCAGATGATCTCTTAGTTGACGTTGGAAAGAAGGAAGGTATATCTTCTGGTTTTCATTCCAAAACATTGACCTAATTGACAACTCTGCCGATGAATCGACATTGTTATTCGTTTTCCAATCTGCAACCACATGACCGACAACCTGTGATTTACCTAAGAAGGAGCCCCGTTTAGCTTGCCAAATCTGTACAGCTTTATGGGTTGGTCTGACGGGACCGACTTTCAAACTGTATTGGTTATCGAAGCTATAGGTATAAACTTTTTCTTCTTGACGATTCTGTTGCGCGATTCGCTCAATGTTGCCTTCCATAGGTGTTCCTGGAAGGGAGAACTTCACTCCTGAAGATGTTTGTGTAGAAGAAAGGTTTCTCCTGACATTATTATCACTGAATGAAATGCTCTGATCGTTCAAATCAGCATAGTATTCTTTTACCAGAGTAAACCTAATTCCAGACAAATTATTGAAATAATCAGCGTCTAGTAAAAATCTGTTTAACTTTTCATACAGCCAACTTAGTAGTAGTGATAAAAACAGTGGAATTAACACCAACATCATCAGTTCCCAGGGAGTCGATAACCATAAAAAGGAAAGAAAAGAATTATCTGTTTGATCTAAGAACATATCAAATGCCAAAACATATTGATTTCCATCCATGTCTTTGAAACGATACCAGAGTGCTCTGATGGCATTGGGAGTCCTTTTATCAGTGATATCAATGAAAATTCCAGTAAGTCCTGATGTACCTTCATAAACTTTTTGCGAATAAAAAGTCTCATATTCATTTATACTAGATTTATACCAAGGGCGCTCTCTGTAGTTAAGTTTTCTGTTATTGAAAACTCCATCTGAAGTCCCAGGATAAAGAGCTATAACACCATTTTTTTCATCAAATAAGTAGACAGTGTCTATTCTGAATCCAGGTACTCGATCTAAAAAATTCAGATCGCCTGTGAGATACTTAATAAATATTCTGCTATGTTCTAGACTAACGTCTTCAGGTTTTTTCGAGAGTAACTTCTCACCTTGCTGAAGCATTAGTTTTTGAAATTGACGAAAAACAACGCTTTGTTTTGATTGGTCAGATCGCTTTTGGTATTCGGTCTTCGATTCCGTATCAAAGTCAGCGATATAGATACAATCAAAATAGGCATCTTTTTTTATACTATTTTTTTTAATTTCTATTTTGAGAGCGTTATTACATTTACTAAAATCTGAAAGTTCTTGATTTTGGGGCAACACGCGCAGACCGTCAATCTCATCCTCAAGATTTTCCTGAGCTTTCTTGATAAAATCTTCAAAAACCTGAGTTTTAGGTGTTTCTTCTTTCAAACTTTGATGCCATGCAATATTAAGAGCTTGTCGCTCTAATTCCTGACGTAATCGAAAAATTGGAACTTCAACGAAACAGATTGCGATAAAAATCAACAAAAGCCTTACTGGTTTTACAGATTGCAAATTCATTGCATAATTTCTCCACAACAACAACAACATCGGTCAAACCAAACAGATTGAGGAAACAGCTAAAGAAAACTAAATATAGTGTTAGTGCAATTTGCGATCAGCTTCCTTTAATTCTCTTGAAGGTTTGAAAATTTTTAGGTATCAAAAAGTGCTAGCTTTTAGGTGTTTCCACACAAAAATTTAGCATTTTGGGTAAGAGTTGGGCAGAAAAACTAAGGGACAATTTTTCCGAGTACTTCTTCTATAATTCTCATTGATTCTGATACCAAATCCGGGCACAAAAAAGGTGTATACATATATATTGGTTAACACCTTTATACCTCTAAAATAATTAAGCTTAAACTTAAACTACCTGAATAAAAAGTTAGTTTCCGTAAATAAATTTATGTAGATTTATATAGATTATCGAGGAGTTTTTAATAGCATAAATTATGCATAAGCAACCAATAAACTAGATTTATTTTCGTGATATTGTTGTTGAAACCAAGAAACTTGCGCAAAGAAACCCGGTTTCTACAAAAAACCGGGTTTCTGGGTTTGCCTGCGTAGTAGGGGTTTGGTCTCCAAACCTCTACAATAAAATCTTACAACCTATTTAGGATTGCTATACATTTTTCATGGCTAAAATTTTCTCTGCCACATTTTCAGCAACAGGCATTACAGATAATCTATTTCCTTTTTTAACAACTAATAATTCATCTTCAGTAAATTGTTGTTTTAAATTAGCTAAAGATATTAACTGAGGAAATTCTTCTACAAATTCTACAGAAACAGTCTGCCACCGAGGTGCATTAGGAGTAGATTTAGAATCATAATATTTGCTTTCTGGGTCAAACTGAGTAGGGTCAGCAATGCCACTTTCTAATATTTTTACTAACCCAATAATCCCAGGAGGTGTAGTATTAGAATGATAGAAAAATGCTAAATCTCCAGGGTTCATTTGTCGGATAAAATTCCGTGCTTGATAATTTCTTACTCCATCCCAAATACAAGTTTTTTCTTGTTTCATATCTGAGATACTGTAAGTTTTTGGTTCTGATTTGATTAGCCAATATTTCATAGGGGAATAGGGAATAGGGAGTAGGGAGTAGGGAGTAGTTAAGGGTTTGGTAACACAACCTTCGGTGGTTGTTACAGCAAACGAAGGCTGTGTTACAGTGGATTTGCTGTAACTGATAACTGTTAACTGATAACTGTCTTATAAGGCCGTGATAAATATTTGCCTTGGGGCGAACCCAAAACTTCTCCATTATTATAAATCAAATTTCCGCGCAAAAATGTACTTTTCACTTTTCCAGTCAACTCCATTCCTTCAAATGGTGTATACCCCTGTTGTGACTCTGACTCACTCGCACGCACTACAAAAGTTTCATTGGGATCAAAAAGTACCAAATCTGCATCATACCCTACAGCAATATCTCCTTTTTCTAACAAACCATAACGTTGTGCAGGATTCCATGACAACAACTCAGCAATGTGATTATCAGACATTCCCCTTTTACTACCTTCGCTGAAAACTCCAGATAATAAATATTCTGTACCACCAAAACCTGATCTTGCTAACCAAATATTTTCCGGGTCTTGACTACTAGCTTTTTTCTCTGCCGAACAACAAGCATGATCGCTAACTATCCAGTCAATATCGCGGTTTAACACTGCCTGCCATAAATATTCTACATCTTCACGGGAACGTATAGGGGGATTCACTTTTGCCCATTTGCCTGTAGGTGCATCCACATCTAATAATAAATGTCCTACCGTCACTTCTCGGCGAAAATTAATATGAGGAAATGTTTTTTGCATCATTAATGCTGCTTCCAGTGCTTTCTGGGAACTCAGATGTAATAAATTAATATTGACACAATTAGTTTCATAAGCTAAATAGGAAGCAATAAAAATTGCTAATGCTTCGGAATGAGGAGGACGAGCAGCACTATAAGCTTTGAGACCAGTGACAGAAGTATCATTTTGGACGATTTTAGTATAAGCATTGAGAATATCAGCAATTTCGCAGTGCAAACTTAAACTAATATAATCCTGCATTTCTGGGTAAGTTTCCCGTAATTTTGTTAACCCCCGCATGATAAATTCAAAATGAGCAAAATCGTATCTTTCTGACTTGTCAATCATCAAAAATAGGTTTTGTTGGTCTGACATCCCGTGCAAACCATAGCCTCCATAAAACATAAATATTTTAAATGATGGCACCCCATATTCCTCAAATAAAAACTGTAATTCATCAATATGACTACTGCTAATGGGGGCGAGATGGTAGCCATAGTCTACAAAAAAATTACCTTCTGAAAGCTTCAATGCTTCAGGAAAAAAATCTTTGTAAGCACCGCCTCGGTTGAGATAATATTGTCCGGTACGAATATATGTTAAACCTGTTGTCACTCCACCCATGGCAGCAGCTTTGGTTTCTGTAATGGCGTCTTGAGGCAGGGGTTGATAAATACCAATATGTTGATGGGAGTCTACTAATCCGGGAAAACCTAATAATTCTTTGGCATCAAATATTTCTTTACCTAATTCTGGTTTGATTTCTGGGGCGATATGAGCAAACTTGCCATTTTTAATTCCTAAGTCGAGGTGAGCGATCGCATTATTATTTGGGCGCACCACCCGTACATTTTTAATAATTAAATCAAAATCTACAGTTTCTGACATTTTTTCTTCTCAATAATTCAGCAATATTTTTATTTTGACATAATTGGAAATTATACAAAAGTATCTGATATAGCTATAATTAAATATTTTTATAGTATTAGGCATACTTTTCACTTTGAGGCCAACCCTAATTTTAAAGGTATTTTTTATAATTAACAGGACTTACATAAATGTACTAGATATAGATTTAAAAACTCTTTTTAAACAGTTATAAGCACTATATACAGTCGATATGTAAGTTATGATTAACTCGAAAACTGCTATCATTTAGTGATATATTGTGAAATAGTTCAGGTCTTGAATAATTGGGTTACAAAATAATGAAAGATAGAAATAAAGCATTACAAGGTCGAACCGCTATAATTACAGGATCAGGTCAGAATATAGGTAGATCGATCGCCTTATTATTTGCCTCATCTGGTGCTAACGTGGTCATTAATGGTCATCGCCATCAAGAAGCAATTGAAAAAGTTGCCCAAGAAGCTCGTGATTTAGGGGGTCAAGCAATAGCAGTAATGGCGGATGTGAGTAACCCTGATGCAGTACAAAACATGGTTGATTCTGCTATAGAAAAGTTTGGTGCAGTTGATATTGCTGTCTCTAATGTTTCCCTCCGAAAAAGACAAAATTTTTCAGATATTTCCCTTGAAGATTGGCATCAAGTAATTAATACAAACCTTAATTCTGCATTCTATCTAGCTAAGGCCACAATCCCAGGGATGAAAGCTAGAGGATGGGGTCGGATTATTCATATTTCTGGTTATGATGGTTCAATAGGTGCAGCACACCGCGCTCATAATGTTACTTGTAAAGGAGGTCTTGATGCTTTCGCTAAAGCGATCGCTACAGAACTTGGACCCTACGGAATTACTGCAAATACTGTTAGTCCAGGGACGATTGATACTGCTCGTATTGCTAAAGATTACCCCAATTTACAAACTAAATACGAAACTATGAAAAAATTGATTCCTGTGGGTCGTCTGGGAACTTCGGAAGATATAGCTGAAGCTTGCCTATATCTTGCTTCGGATTTTGGTAGCTTTGTTAATGGTCAAGTTATTAATATTAATGGTGGTGCTTTGATGATTACTGCTCATTTAGATCCCATTATTGAACAACTCCAGGTTCAATAATTAATTATTAATTGTTAATTATTAATAATTACCAAAAAAAAGAGGTATAAAGCCTCCCCTGGTTCGGGGATGAAAAAATTTTAACACGGTTCCCGATAAATCAGTATTTCCAGCCTCCAACTAAAGTTGGAGGTTCACTCTCTACTGATAACTGATAACTGAAATGACCTCTTCTTATAAAAACCAAACAAATCCTTTCGTTTTCAGGGGATTATAACTTACGCTTTCCCAGCCAATAAACCGGGTTTATTACCATGATATTGTGGTTAAAACCAGGAAATTTGGGTAAATAAACCAGGCTTCTGCGTAAGTCCTGAAGATGATAAAGAATAAACTTCAGTATTTCAATATCCTCACTTCAAGAGTTGCTAATTATAACTAATAACTAAAAATGAATCAACCGGTTAAAAAAGCTTTTTTAGACACAGAAGACGGACAAATTTTTTACCGCATTGGAGGAGCTGGAGAACCTCTAGTTTTACTTCCTATGACTCCTCGAAGTAGCGATGAATTTAAAGAATTAATGGCAATTTTAGCTCCTAAATATCGTGTTATTGCTATGGACTTAATGGGGTTAGGAGATTCTGATAAACCTCCTAGAGAATATTCTATTTCAGACTATGCTAAAACTGTTATTTTATTGTTAGATGAATTAGGAATTAAAAAATGTAATATTTTAGGAAATTTAACGGGGGGTTATATTGCTGGAGAAGTTGCTGTATCTTATGGCGATCGCTTGCATAAATTAATCCTTTGTAATACTCATGGTTTTGATGCAGAAGAAGCGGAAAAAATTATTCAAAGATATAGTCAAGGATTTACCATAAAAGAAGATGGTTCCCATCTCATGGAAAGATGGTTAGCAAGAATTAATTATGTAGGAAAAGGAGCATTAAATCACCGTTGTGTTTTAGATGATTTAAAAGCTTTTGGAGGAACTATTTACCCTGGAGTTGCTCTGGGTAAATATTGTCTTTCTGCTCCAGAAAGGTTTAAAATTATTCAATGTCCGACCTTAGTTTGTAATGGTACTAAAGCTTTAGAGCCTTTAGACAAATATGGTTTTGTCAAGATAGAAAATCAAGGTTGGTTATCTGAAGTAATTCCTCATAGTCAAACAGTTAAAATCTCTGGAGGAACTTTATGGATGATTAATCAAATGGCTGAAGAAATATCTACAGTTATTGTTGATTTTTTAGATAAAATATAGATAAATATAAATTAAATTTTATGAAAATAAAGAGAGCATTTTTAGATACAGAAGACGGGCAAATACATTATCGAATTGGAGGAGAAGGTGAACC
This sequence comes from Okeania sp., assembly GCF_035285525.1. GTDB lineage: Bacteria > Cyanobacteriota > Cyanobacteriia > Cyanobacteriales > Microcoleaceae > Trichodesmium. The sequence goes on from NZ_JAYKGW010000058.1 coordinate 41,552, forward strand.
ACTAATTTTGCTGCATCAAAATCCAATAAGTAGTGATGAATATCGAGAATTAATGCCTTTATTTATTAAAGAAAAAAAGTTAGTTATTGCTATGGATTTTTTGGGTTTTGGTGAATCCGATAAACCTCCTAGAATGTATTACATTGAAGACTATGCCAAAACAGTTACTTTACTTCTAGATAAATTAGGAATCAAAAAAGCAAATATTCTTGGGTATCATACAGGTGGTTTTGTAGCAGCAGAAGTAGCAGCAGCATACCCAAAAATAGTTAACAAACTTGTGTTATGTGGCATTGATTATTTTGAGGAAGAGCAAATAAAAAAACTTTATAATAAATTTTCTGAAGTTTACCAAATTAAAGAAGATGGTTCTCACCTAACAAAAAGATGGTCTGTTCGTTTAAGTTATGTAGATTTAGAATTAAATCATCGTTGTTTATTAGATGAGTTTAAATGCCATGGTTATCCTCCCTATGGTCCTTTGGCAATAATGAATTATGCAGAAAAAAGCTTAGAAAGATTTAGATTAATCAATTGTAAAACCTTGATATTATCTGGAACAGAAGACATCAAACAACTAGAAAAATTGGGAATTGCAAAAGCAGAAAATAGAAAATTTATTGGTGAAACAATTACTAATGCTAAGATGGTTAATATTGAAGGTGGTACTGTTTATATGATGAATCAAATGCCTAAGGAAATTGCTAAAGTAGTTATGGACTTTTTAGATAATTAGGCTTTGCTGATTAAATATAAAAAGATTAACAGATAAAGGTTTTAACCTTTTTAGGTCGGGAAAAAGTACCATGTTTTTGGCGAAGAAGGCGGAAAAATCAAAGGATAATTTTTCTGATTTATCGGGAACCGTGTACCTCCTCTATAAAATCCATTTGGGAACTATAAAATTAGGTGTGGTAATGGGGGGATGGGGTGATGGAGTGATGGGGGTATTTTTCTACCTTTTTCTCTATTTTCCCTCGACGCTCGGGGTTAGGGGTGGGTTGACTCGTGACTCCTTTGCCAAAAATCTGCACATTTGCAAAGATAGGGTTAGGGGTTCTATAAATCCCTATTTCTCTTGACTATTCACTATAAATCATAAACAAGTAGCACCATCTAATTAAAATTTTACCCCCTGAACGTTTCCTGGTTCAGCTATCTGTCAAGAATTACAGCAATTTCACGCCCGCGCGTGAGGTACAAAATTTTATTTAGTAACTTTAGTAACACAACCTTCGGTGGTTGTTACAGCAAACGAAGGCTGAACTGCAGTAGGTGTTAAGTGTACCTTACCATCCTCATGCATTGCTATAAAACAATAGGTATTAGAAGAGGTTTCTTGATGCAAACAAAACCAAAGCTTCAGACAAATATTTCTGCTGCTGCACAAACTTCTATTGGAAGAATCCATGTAGAATCTGAGGAATCTTTGAACTCAGTTATAGAATTTCCCAAAGTCAACTTTACAGTCGATAATTTTATTAATGGTGAAGCAGCAAAGACGCAAATTCTCTCAGCAGATATCAATACAGGTGAATCAACTCAACGAGTACATATTAGGAAGGGATGGACTGCTCCTATCGGACACTTCACTGAAAATTTAGAACTATTTGTGCTGAAGGGGAAAGTCAAACAGGGAGGTTTCCCTCTGCGAGAGCTATCATATTCCTATATCCCTGCTGGTGTACCCATCGGACCATGGATAGCAGAGGAAGATAGCATATTATTATGGATGCCAGAAGCTACACCTATTTATGTGACTGAACCCTATGCTCAACTCCCTCAAATTCCTGAAAATTCAGTCTATCACAAGCTAGCTCAGAGTGCTGTCGCTGTTCGTGACTATATCCCGATTAAGGAAATCAAGTCAATGCCTTGGGAAACTACGAAATATTCATATTTACCTCCTGGTGCTGCGCGACGAAGTCTTTCTTCAAATAAAGAGACCGGTCGCGATACTTGGATACTTGGTTTAGTTCCGATGTTTATTGAAGGAAACTTTCTCGGAGGACATCCGACCACTGAAGAAGCTTATATGATTATAGGGAGTATTCATGGTCATTGGGCGATGAATGACGATCCATTTAATCGGCGTTACTCAACCATGAGACAAGATGGTTATTTCTGGAGACCTGCTCATATTCCTCACGGTCCTTTTTGGACAGACACTGGGTCGCTTTTGTTATTCCGAACTAAGGGAGAACTAGGATATAATTGGATGCTTCACAATACTGATATTGGGCAGCAATGTTTTGAACCGTAATCTCAATAGGGCTTACGCAAAAATCAGGTTTATTAAGGAAATTTCCTGATTGAATAATTATGGTAACAAACCGGATTTCTTCTTTTGGTGCGTAAGTCCTAAAAATATAATCATAGTCAATTTTATGGCAATCTTTTCATCAAATCTGCAAAAGTATAAGGACAGATATCAGGTAAATTAACATCATAAACTTTTAAAAATTTACGCTTTGCTCGTTCATATTCAGGTTGAATATTTATTTTATTTAATAGAGTATTTGTCAGTCTGATCTCAATTTAATCTTGGAAATCATCAATTTCATCCATCCAATGTCTGCGTGATGAAATTTCGTTAGTGTAATCTAACTTTAACTTGTGAATTATAATTGGCTTTAAAAAGCTATGAACTGCGTTAATTTGCTCTTTTCCCAAGTTATCTATTTCCTCCTTCAAATTCTCCCAATCAAGTGACTTTTCATTATGTTCACTCAAAGCTTTTACTTGTTCTTCTGCCCATTGCACAAAATCTTTTTCATATAGATTAGTCATTTCAGTATTCCCAATAATTTAAGTTAGTTAATAACCAAAAAATGATGAAATTATTACTTTCCTAATAACCATTCAGCTATTAGCTGTCAGCTCTCACTAACAGAAGAGATTTTCAATGGAATATAGGCTTTCAAGTCAGCTTTTTTAGTTAAGATTTAATTCTGGCTCAATTAGCAAAGCTTTTATCTAAAACTAAAATTGAAAGTAATCGCTGAGAGCTGACGGCTAAATGCTTACCTTTCCTAACTAGGGGAATTTAGGCTTTTCATTTAACCGAACTCTTTCTTCTTTAATAACTGTTCTTTTGACAATTTGATCGTTTTGAAACCAATGCCAAGTTCGAGCGCGATGATTATTATCAGCACTAATATTAATCATTTCATAGATATAAAAATCTGCCATTCCTTTATAAGTTATCCACAAAATAATTGTTGAATTATCTGCTTCCCAAGCATAACCATCCAACCTTTCTGTATCAAACCAAATCTTTTTATCTCGATACGTTCCCGGAAATTGATATTCTTCTTTTTTACCATTCGCCCATTCATAACGATTAGTTTGATAATAAGGATATTCTACATTCTCTGGAAATTGACAAGTTAAGTAGGAACTGTGTCGATCAATAATATTTCCTTGATTATCTATTATTGTATATATTCCCTGCCAAATTCCTTCATGGCGGACTAATACAGGCATTTCTTCTCGGATATTAGACATAATCAATGTTCCTGATTTAGACAGTTGATAAAAATTATAACCGTTTTGTCAAAGGGAAGCTCAGGTATAATTTATTACAAGATTTGAAGTATAGGTTCTGAAATTAAGTCAGAATTTAGAATTATACATAGTGGTATATCATAAAAAATTATGTAAAGAAAAGTAACGAAAAAGCAAATGAAGGACAAAGTTATAGTAATAGTTGGTGCGACTGGAGGTATAGGTTCAGCCCTGGTAGAAAAATTAGGAAATTCTGGGGCTAAATTAGTTTTGGCTGCCAGAGATAATCATAAATTAGATACTTTATTCACCCAAATATCTACTACCGAAATTATTACTGTACCTACAGATATTACTAACCCCCAAGAAGTAGAAATCCTGATGGAAAAAGCTACCAATCATTTTGGTAGAATAGATGTTTTAGTTAATGCAGCAGGAGCAGGTATTCTCAAACAATGGAACAAAATTGAACCTGCTGACCTGGATATGATGCTTGACCTAAATTTGAAAGGTAGTTTTTACACTTGCCAAGCTGCTGCTAATATTATGAAAGCACAAAAATCAGGTCATATTTGTAATGTGGTGGGGATTCTTGGGAAACATTCAATGGCAATGGGAAGTGTTTATTGTGCTTCTAAGTTTGGTTTGGTAGGATTAAGCAAATGTATGGCAGATGAGTTGCGACGTTATGGTATCAAAGTGACTCTTTTCTATTTTGGAGGAGTGAACACTCCTTTTTGGGATAACGTTAGTCTGAAAGTTGATCGCTCTAAAATGCTCAGTTCGGAAACTGCTGCTGATGCTATTATGTTTGCTCTCAATGCAGAACCCCAAGCGGTACCAATGGAAATTAATATTCAACCAGATAGTCATTTATTCTTTTAAGAGAGTAGGGAGTAGGAGAGTGTAGCGAATGTGGGAGGTGTAGGGAGTAGAGAGTCTAGAAAATACGCAAGCTGCATTAATTAGGACTTACCCAGGAGGAACCCAGAAACCCGGTTTCTTGTAAGGGTCTATTGTTCAAAACAACTACTTCTCCTAGAAACCGGGTTCCTCCCGTGTAAGTCCTGATAACATTTTGATTAAAATTAGGACTAAAGCCATGAGGTAGGAAAAATAGGGGTTTGAGATTGCTATCCTGACGGACTGCGACCCATTCATGTCGCGGAGCGAAACGCTGTCGCTTGCTATCGCAAAGCTGCGAGTCGCGCCATGACAAAATTGCGTTGCGCATGGGTAAGTCCTGAAAATAATTGACATCTATAGCAGCACTTAATATTTACAAATTGCAGCAGGTGTCCAAGCAGCTCAAAGCTTTATATTATAGGCAATTTATTCTCCCAGTTAAGTGTTCCCCCTATACCTGTTCCCTGCGCGGAGCACTATACGGAAAAGAGTTAGTAGGGACTATGCAACGTCTCTACCATTTCTAACAAAAATTTATCACGCTTGCTATAAAAGTTGATTATGGAATTTGATCATATTCATTTCTACGTTGAAAATGCTATAGAGTCACGAGAGTGGTTTAGAGAAAAATTAGGTTTTAAGTCTATTGCTTCTCAAACCAGTGAACACACTCAAAAAGAAATTATCAACAGAGGTCAAGTATATTTTGCCTTATCTTCTGCTATCACATCAAAAAGTCCGGTTGCTAATTTTCTGAGTTTACATCCTCCTGGAGTCGCTGATGTAGCTTTTCGGGTTGGAGATATTAACTCAGTTGTGACAAAAGCAGCAGTTAACGGAGGAAATATTTTGCAACCTATTCAACAAAACTTACAAGGTTTGAAGTGGGCAAAAATTTCTGGATGGGGAGACTTGACTCATACTTTAATCGAAAAAATTGATAATGCACAAATTTTTAATTCTCCCAAACAACTTTCTAGAAATATTGTAGCGATCGATCATGTAGTTTTGAATGTAGCTGAGGACAATTTAAAATCTGCTTTTAACTGGTATCATCAAATCTTAGATTTCCAACCTCATCAAAATTTTGATATTCAGACAAAAAAATCTGGTTTGCGTAGTCAAGTGATGATACACCCAGAGGGAGAAGTAAAATTTCCGATCAATGAACCTACATCCCCTAATTCTCAAATTCAAGAATTTTTAGATGCTAACTGTGGTGCGGGGATACAACATATTGCTTTACGGACAGAGAATATTTTGGGAGTGGTAGAAGAGTTGCGATCGCTTGGTTTACCTTTTTTACAAGTTCCAGGAACATATTATTCTAGTTTGGAAAAGAAAGCATTAAGTTGTTTATCAGAAACTGACTGGCAAAAAGTTCAAGATTGTGAAATTTTGCTAGATTGGCAAAAGAGTATACCAGGAGCAATGCTACTACAAATTTTTACTCAACCAATATTTAAGCAACCAACAGTATTTTTTGAATTTATTGAACGTAAAATTGTGTGGGTAAATGGTAAAAAAATGGAAACTCCTGGTTTTGGTCAAGGTAATTTTCAAGCTTTATTTGAAGCTATTGAAAGAGAACAAATGAAGCGAGGTAGTTTAGGGAAAAATTAATATTAAAACTTTACTATACAAAAATCTAAATTAGAGCAAAGTGGATTTTTTCCAGATTGAACAACTTCAAGAAGAATTGCTTGACCAGTAGTTTCACCTTCTGGATTAAATTTCAGAATTTCTTTTATTACTCATAATGGTATTTATAGGCAATAATAATAATTTCATCATTAGTTACTTTATAAACTAAATGGTGTTCGTTATTGATACGTCTTGAGCAATAACCACTAAGTTCAGATTTAAGAGGTTTTGGTTTAGGTAAACCAGAAAATGAAGAACGGTCAATATCTTTAATTAGGGTTTGCTTAAAAAGTCTTTTAGGAGCGGGGAGAAGCCATAATCCAGAATCGGTGAATCCAGGAGGAATAGGAATTATAGAAGAGGTAGGAGGAAGAATTATCCGTTGATTTACGGTTCCCGAAAAATAGGCTAATTATGGTAGAAAATCCTAGATTTTTTAGCTTGAAAGACTTAGAAAGCTGGTACTTTTTTGAGACCTAAAAATGCTAAAAGGTTTTACAAATAAAGCTTTGATATTTTCATACACAAGTCCTAATTAGAGTGATTATTTTCTGATTAATTTTTTTATCAATTTTCACCCATTCAGTAAAGTATGAAAAAGCAGAAGTTTCAAATACTATTCTTTTGCTCACTCGATTTATTCTAATGAAAGTTCAATTAAATTGGTTTTATGTTCGACATTTTTCACAGCATTTAATAGTCTATTTTTGTTGGTTTTGCTTTTCAATAAGTAGGATGTTTCGTCAACTTCAGAAACAATATTTTCAATTTCTTTTTCTATTAAAGTTTCAATATATTTTTCAATTGATAAGTATTAGAATTTAGCTTTTTCTTTGATTTTAGCTTCAATTTATGGTTTTAAATTAATAGTAATCATTATCTTTGATTTATGTTTACAATACTCTTAAAGACTTAAAAAAAATCACTTATAAAAATAATATATAAATTTTATAATATGATAACAATAATTAGTCGTTTTTATATCCATTTTTATATCCCCCCTTTGCAAGAAGGGAGTCAAGAAAAAACTCTCCTTTGTAAAGGAATAGCCAAGAAAAAGTTCCCCTTACAAAGGGGGATTTAGGGGGATTATTTATTGTTTTCTTTTGCGCTTTCGAGCAGCATCAGTAGATTTTAATAATTTTAATTGATAAGGGTCAACATCGTTACGCCAATAAAGACGATGACCTTTAATTTCTGTACAATTTTCTTCTAAACATTTGAGCCATCCTAGTCTATTTTGAATTTGTTTGAAATTATTTAAAAGTCCTCTATCTTCTTCTTGTACTGTCAGTTTAGCAAATTTTTCATAGTGGGGATAATCTGAAGTAACTAAAGCATCTTTTCTATGCAAAATTGGTGGATTATATTCTTTTGTATAATCCTGATAGCTCACGCTCAAGTCTCGCAAATCAACATTCATTGTTGTATGTAAAACTGGGTGAGCTTCTTTATCAAAGTCGGGATAAAATAAATAAGATATTATTGGTAACTTATAATGAAATTTAACGATATTTACTTCATTTAATCTACCAATTGTACGATTAGCACAACCTTCATAAAGTCGTAATAAGGGGTCAAGTTTGACTATAGCCGAAACATGAACTAACAAAAAATTAGTAGATTTATAACCAATAGAACTATTTCGACAACATTTGCTAATTAAATCAGAATCACCTAAACTAAATAACATTAAATCAGCTAAAGTGCAGGCGTTTGTATAACTTCCAAATAAAGCTTTAATATCATTTCTGACTACTACGGATAATTGGGAAAATTTTGGTCGATTACCAAATTTAGTTAAAGCCAGATATACTAAGAAATCTTGACGGCGTTTATCGGTTATAGCATCCCATTCTTGATAGTTTGTTACCTGAAGAATTACCTGGAAAGCACGACGAAAAGTACCAAATTCTGCAATTAAATCTGTTTCTTCCGCAAGTTCTCCTCTAACTGGTAAACGACCGCGATCGCTCATAAAGTTCATCAAAGGAATAAGCTGTTCTTGATAATCTTCAAAGCGTTTATTTTTACAACTAATTCTGGGGGTAGATAAACGAGTTCTTAATCGAGATGCGCGGAAATTTTGAGCTTCTGCTTCATCTCTAAAAACCAAGAAAATTCCTAAATCAATAGGAATTGAATCTACATTTAAAACTTGGTCAATATAAGATTTTAATTCTTCTTGTTCATAATATTTTTGAAAAGTCTTACGAGATGTAATTATGCCATCTCCATAAGCAAGTTTTCCTTCAGTTTTACTATCATTAACTAATACTAAAGAAGAAACAATTAAAACTTTTTTAGTTAACTGCCAAGATTTAATCAAAGCTTCCCTACGTTCGGCTAAAGATTCTATCACATTAATTACATAACCAAGATTAACAATATCAGCAGCAATGCAAGAAGTTTCTGGCAAATAATAAGGATCCCAACCAGCACTTAAATAACCTTTTTGATTAATAAATTTAATATCTTCGCCATGACCACAACCATAGTCAAAAAAGGTTGTGTTTTCTGTAAATAAATTTGCTTCTAGAGCTAAACGTACTGGTTTAGAAATTTTTTTACGAACTATAGCAGCTTTATGACGTTCTATTTGCGGAATTGGTTTTTCAATAGTATGTTGAATTACACGATGGTCTTTAATTTCTATGCCATGATTTTTTAGGTGTTTTAACCATCCTTGACGAGTACCAATTAAACGAGTATTATCTAACAGTCCGAGTTTAACTTCAGCAGAGGTTAATTTAGCAAATTTTTGATAGTGGCGATATTCAGGAGTAACAAAAGTTTCTTTCCGATGCAGAACCGGAGGATTTTCACTATTACTGTAATTTCTCTGTTCAACTTTTCCATTATTCAGATTAATAGAAATGCTATTTTTTAAGGCAGGATGAGGGTGAATATTAAAATCTGGATAGTGTAAATAAGAAATTGTTGGTTTATCAAAATTAAATTTGATTAATGTTATGGTTTTGGCATCAGTTTTTTGGTGAGAAAGAGATTTCAAATATAAATGATGAGCGATATTTTCGTAAAGTTGTAGAAAAGGATGAAGTTTTTCTAAAGCTGAGATATGAATATAAAATGCAGTTGGTAATTTTTTCCCTATTTGGCTTTGTTGGCAGTATTTTTTTATGGTTCCTGGTTGATAAAGTTCTAAGAATATTTGGTTAGCAAATTCACAAGCAGATTTATAAGTACCAAAATAAGTTTTAATTAGGTTTCTAACTTTTTGGGGTAAGTTTGTTTCTAATTTAATTTTGGATGATATTTGAAAGTTTTCTATATTTAAAAGTAGATATCGTAGCAGTTCATAATAACTTTTTTGTTGAGAATCAAGTTGGTTATTCATTGCTATTTGACAGAGTAGGGAGTAGGGAGTAGGGAGTAGGGAGTAGGGAGTAGTAGTAATTCAGGAAATAGGGAATAGAAAATCAGGAAAAAAGTTGTATTTTAGTAACTTGATAAATCCTATTTAGGGAGTGGGCAGTAGGGAGTAGCAGTAATTTAGGAAATAGTGAATAGAAAATCAGGAAAAAAATTGTATTTCAGTAACTTGATAAATTCTATATTTTAATACTAAATAAGTTGTAAAATTTACTCGTATGGGTTTGGTCTCCAAACACAAACCAATAAGGGATTTGGAAAGCAAACCCCTACAGTTTTTTCCAAGAATTATTTAGGGTTGCTATATAAAACTACTAACTCACAACTGATAATCTATTGAAAATTAACTCCACATTCCTACATCCTCTATTATTTTTTCAAAATAAGGAATCGAACTAACAACAGTTTCAGTTTTAGATAACTCTTTTTCTGAAAC
>NZ_JAYKGW010000059.1:0-35232 GCF_035285525.1 Okeania sp.
GAACCCATTTGGGGTCTTTACACGCATTGAGGATTGGGAGTCAGGAGACAGGAGACAGGAGTCAAGAAATCGAGAAGTAAAATAGGGAAAAAAGTATAAAAATAGTTCTATTATGCACCATCTCCCCATCTCCCGATCCCCCCATCTCCCCATCTCCCCATCTTCCCATCTCCCCATCTCCGCACCTAATTTTATAGATACGCTTAGGGGTTCTAGATCTCGTCAGGATCGATACCCAACTCTCGCAGTTTGGCTGCCAAGCGCTCTTTTTGTTGTTCGGCATTGGTAGCTCTTTGTTCAGCATCGGTAGCTCGTTGTTCAGCTACTGCTTCCTTCTCTTTAGCTAGTGTGGCCTCCAGTTTGGCTGCTGCTTCCTTCTCTTCTAGAGTCGGTATCAAATCTCCTTCCCAAGTCATCCATCGCAACCAGAGTCTACTTACACTATTAAAACTACCCTGCCACAAACCCAAACTTAATTCTATCTCCGGAACCAACAAACGTCCCTGAATCAACTCTGCTTTTTGGTAGCGATCGCCCACCAAACGAAACCCCTGCATTTCATTTGTATAGAGACTGAAGATAATATAATAAGGCACTTGCAGAATGCTCTCGTAAACTTCCCACTTAGTCGGAGGTTTTCCGGTTCTCGTATTGTCTCTCCTAAATCTTCATCTTCTGTGCCCGGAGATAATAATTCTACCACTACCAACGGGTTAACTTTTTCGTCCCAAACTACATAGCTCCTGCGCAGATCCCATTCGTCATATAAATTCGGCACTCCCACAACTGCAAACCAGTCTGGGCGCTTGTACCATTTAGGATGTTTGACATCGTAGTAAAGATTCAGAGCGGTACCACAAAACAATTTATCGGGATACCAGTTATGGGGTTGAAAAGTTTGGCGTAAAAGTTCGGGTTGAAAGTCGTGAAATACGTCTGGCAAACCTGGTTCCTCCGGATTTTCGCTTGGTAAGTCGTACATGGTAGGCAAAGTTGACTTTGCTGGCAGTTGTGGTTCATGTTGAACGGATATATTTGTCATATTGGTTTATTTGCTCTCAACATGGTTTTTATAGTTTGAAAAGTTACCGTATCTGCGCGTACTTTTTCCCATGATTACATAGTAACACACTATGCTTGATAAAAAGGCATAGAGTTGATAATTTTTTTGAGAAATCTAAAGAAGCTTATGTGGGCGATCGCAAACTTGAAAAAGCTTGAGAATGTTTAAATTCTCTCCAAGCAAAAATTCAACACTTGCCAGGAATAAAAACACTTCATAATTCTTGACAAACAACCTCTTTAAAGAAATATCTACCTTTTAAAGCTTCTTCTTTCTTCCTTACCTTTTTTATACAATACCGATAGTACCGGATCTGATTTAATTAATTAAAGCAAATTACAAACATTTGTAAAAAGGAGCAAAATCATGACCAACACTGTTTATTCCAAAGCAGTAACATTTGTGAATACTTCATGTAAGAATGATATATTTGGTGCTAATGCAACAATATACAATAGGCTAAAGCCGGCTGACATAAATGGAAATATTGAATTAATAGGCAAGGATATTGTCTTAAAAAAAGATGATAACAATTACTTTGACAAGTTGACGACGAGTCCAAATTCTAAAATTTCATCTGAAGAACCAAAAGTCAAGTTCAAAAATCTCATCATTGCCTGCGATGTTTTGGAAATTTATGACGAATTAATCGTTCCAGAATGTAATGTCTCTATTTTTGCCAGAAAATTGATTGTCAAGTCAGGAGGATGTATTAATACCTCACCTCTGCCTTGGGATCAACCCCATGCAAAAAACGCTGACTCAGAATCTGATGAGATTGACAAAGCCAAAGCCAGAGATGGAGCCAATGGAAGACATGCAGGCAATGTCAATTTATTTGTTCGTGATTTGAAAATAGAGAATAAAAATAATCCGAATTTGAAAATAGAGAATGAAAATAATCCGATTATTAAGGCAAATGGAGGGAATGGGCAGGATGCTGGTGAAGGTATGCATGGGAAAGATGGACATAGCGTGGAAAAATATTATGACCACGACTATGTTAGAATAGACAACGGTCATGATGCGGAGGATTTGGCTCATTTTAATTTCGATCCTCCGGCGACGTATTATGAATGGGAAAGTCGGTTCATGATGACAACGTATCCCATGGAATATGTAGGTTCCAAAGATGAACCTACAAGTGGAACAAATGCTAAAAAGCCTGGTAAACCAGGCTCTCCTGGTAACGGAGGAAACATTATATCTAATCAATCTAATCAATCTAATCAATCTTTACATTATGAACTTAAGCCTGGAGAACCTGGAAAAAAAGCTCTTTACGTAAATGGTGGAGAAGCAGGAATACCTACAAAATCAGGCCAATATAAGATTCTGGTACACCGGGTACTTCACTTCTGGAACAAGACCGAATATTTAGAAAGTGATATTACTACAATTAAAACAACAAAAACCAAGAAGGGTACATCTTATGAAGCTCCTGACGCAGACAAGAAAGATGGTGAAAAGGGTACTTACCAACAAATAGAAAGCACTAATGCCTGGCTTCATCCGAAGCAGCTCCAAATCATTTTACAGTGGGCTCGCGATGAATATTTAAAAAATCCCACTTCTATAGAAAAAATCGAAGAAATTCTTGAAGTTTATTCTGATGCTTTAAAAAAAGATGTACCTAATGAGGATAGTTTAAAAATATGGAATGAGCGTAGTTCAAAAATAATGTGGAGTAAGGGTAAACAGAGAATTAATTCTCTATTAATACAAATTGCAGGAAACAAAGATTACTTTAATAATCCTGCTGGTTATATGCCTGTTTTGAGTTTAAACACTACAATCAAGTTATATGAAAATAGTATCGAGGATGCTCTCAAGTCATTGGTCTTTGCTAAGTTGGTGTCTAATTCATATAATAAAGCCATAGAAGAACAAAATTTCATCAAAAAAACTACTAAAGATATTGAGAGTAATTCCGAAGAGTTAGAGAACAATATTAAGGAAGTTGAAAAAGAACTTGAAACAGTAGACAGCAAGATAGACGTTGCAAAACGTAAATTGGATAAGCTATCTACTAAATTGGCAGACATTGAAACTCGGCTGAAAAATGAAGCTAGCAAGGATGAGAACAAAAAAGCGCAGATCACGTTTGGTTTAAAGATGGGGGCAGCCTTATTGCAGTTAATACCTTATGGGCAACCAGTATTAGGGGTTGTTGGTAAAATGACGAGTACCATTGCAGATAATCGGGGGGAAGACTTTACAAAACAGTTTGAAGGAGTTAAGGATGTATTTTCAGAAAATAAAGAAAGTCTGGAGAATGTACTAAAGAAAATCAAGGAAGGTATTCAAAGCAGTAAGAAAGCAACAAATGAGATCGCAACTAGAAAGCGTAGTAACGCAATAATATTGTCCGAGAAGCCAGAAGTAACCATCCCCGGACAGAGTGAAGAAGTAAAACCAGAAGAGAAAAAAAATGAGGAAAGTGTATCGCAATGGTCATACATATCTAAAAATCTTAGTTCGCCAATATCTGACGTAATTGCTGGCTTTAGGGCGTTGAGTGTTCCTGAGTCTAAAATTTTGGCACAAGCAGATCAACTCAAAACACAAGACGAAGAATGGAACCAAACTATCACAGAAATCAAAGAATTTACCAAGGAAAAGACAGAGTTATTCAGGGAATATCTAGCAACTTTGGAGTTACTTAGCAACTTATCATATAGACTTCAAGAAAATACATTTATGAGTTTAAAACTCGGAGATGAGGCCATAACAAAAACAGGTGCTGCCGATCCTGATTTACTAGATTTTGCCCTTGAACTGGAAAATCGCTCTCAGGAGCAATTAATTTATCAATTGTACTTGATGACAAAAGCTTATGAAACAACTGCTTTTGAGAAGTCAGAGATTAGCTGGCATAGAGATAATTTATTTGACAAAATAATAGATAATATCAAGGATAAGCCTTTTGAAGACTTGGACAAGACAGCAAGAGAATTGAGTCCGATATTTACGCAAAATTTAAACAAAATCAAACAGAAAACACTGAATTTTTTAACGGAGAAAAGGCATACATCCCATACCTTTAATATTACTATCAGTGACCAATCAAACCCAAGTTTAATGAAGCAATTGAGAACAGAAGGAGAGATTTCTTTCAATCCTTTCGATTTTGGCCATATCAGGCCAAAGTTCCATTACATGAAGTTTCAAACAATTGCTGAAATAAATATCCATTTTAAAGATAAAAACTCACAAACATCACTTGATTTACTTAAATCAAACAATACTTATCCTCAAATAATAATCAAAGATGAGGGGGTTGTCAGAGTAAATGATGAAATATATATGGTAAGAAGTATTCCTCGTATTTTGACTTGGAGTATAAGGAAAGGTAAAAAAGATGAAGAGCCTGAACCTGAAAAAGAAAAGTTACGTCTAGATTCATCCAATAAGATCGATCAGTTCTTTCAGACAGTTATTGGGGATACTACGGGAGAAAAATGTCAACATTTAGCTCTACCCCCAGCATGGTCTGATATGAAATTTCAACTAAACAACGCCAGCTCTGAAAAACTGCTAGAAAATTTAGAATCTCTTGAGTTGACCCTAGAATATGAAGTAGTGGATACTCCCAGAGACGGGCAAGGCAATCAAAAGCAGTGTGTTATCGATCTGAGGAGTCCAAATGCTCCAGGCGCAAGCTTCGAGATCAGTGGGTTGAGTCAGGAAAAGATTCAGGTTGTTGGGCAATATTATGCAATAACGAAACAGCATAAGAAGATTGAAATTACCGCTAGCAAAGAAGCAAATGAGCTGAAATTTCTTGAATGGAACTTAGTTACGGAGAATGAAAAAGTAATAATAAAAGAAAAAACTATCTCTGTAGATTTGAGCGACCAAAAGATCAGAAATAAACTTCTGAGAATTGAGTGTGTTTATGGAACTGAGGCTCAAGAAAGGGAAAGGGAAAGAAGACATACTCGCGCAGTATGTAAACCTTTGGGAAGTACAAAAGATTTTGAGGATATGCCTCCTATTGAGGATATTGCTTTTACAGTAGGAGTTGATGGAGTTGCTGCACCAGATGTTGAGAATTTTGCTATTGCAGGAGTTGATGGAGCTGGTACACAGTCTGTAATCTTTGAACTTCAAGCATTAACTTTATATTCTGAGCCTGACGATGATTCACCAGTAATAGATTGTGTCGAAGAAGATATGCTGACTTCATATAATGATGAGGGAGAAGATATTCCTTCGGGGTGGGCAAAGGTTACAACTGATAGACTTACTGGATTTGTCAAAAAAGAAGACGTGGCTGAATTAAGGGTTGAACCTCACGGAGTGACAAACTAGCTGGAAGATAGATATATCTAGGAATTTATAGATTAAATTGAAGAATATTTCAAGTTAAATCTCAAGTCTATTGAGAATAAGGGGGAGTTGGTGAATGCTTTACGTTCACTAACTCCCCCATACCTTAGATTGATTATTTTAGGACTTACCCATGACAAGGTATTTTCGTCATTGTGACTGACAGGGAAGCAATCTCAAAATGTATCTCCTCGTCTCTGCTTTTAAGGTTAACGTCTCGCTTCTCTTCTCTGCTTTGGTCCTGCCAACGCAACGCAAGAATTGAAAACCACATTTTCATAATGTCCTTGAGCATTTTTTGTAGGAGTAATACAGCCAGTAGGAACAGTCAATGCAGCCATAGCTACCATTAGACAAAACAACAATCCACAAAGAATTCTTTTCATTTTTATTACCAAAATCAACAGCACTATCAATCAATTGTGCATAAGGATACTACCTTGATTTTTTGTAAAGCAGAGCAATTTTACAAAAGTTTAACACTTTATTTGATTTATCGACAAAAAAGTAGGGACCTATCGCGGCGCGACATGAAAGGCATTTTTGTCGGTGCAACGTCCCTACTTTTTAATGTAAAGGACTTACCCATGAACGCTATTAGTAGGGTGCGTTTTTGCGCTTCGCTTTATATGTCGCGCAGCGAAACGGCGCTTGAGCCGACATGGAAAGCGGAGCAGTCCCTGTACGATAACGCTGCGCGACATGAAAAGGCGCACTTCCGTAACGCACCACTATTAGTTTAAAAATCATCTTTACCAGCTAATCTGTGGAGTTAGGCTTCTCTTCCATAAAAAAGGTGCGTTAGCGAAGCGTAACGCACCCTAATGGACTGACCACCTAAAATTGTGCATCGGGTAGGGGCGGGTTTGATCAGAAATTTTCATGCTTACTCTAAGATTTACATAAACCCGCCCCGTTAGAGGGTGGATTATATCATAAGGGGGCGGGTTTGTCTGACTTACTTGTGAAAACTCGTTAACTCACTTGTAAAACCCGCCCCTACGGTGTCTTCCTAATGCACCATTTTAGATGAAACAATACACTACTTTTTAATCTACTAAAATGAAAAGTGTTTTAGATTATAAATTAATTTTTCTTCTGCTGATTTTTTTGGTCTAAAACAACTTCTTTTAAAGCTTGGAATGAACGAGAGTTTGATGCTCCTTCGATCGCTTTGACTGCTAAATCTTGAACCTGAATTAATGTGGAATCTAATTGTTGAGATAAACTCTTAATCCGCTGTTCTTGATTATGAATTGTTTGTTGTAAAGATTGAATGCGCAGTTCATAATATTGTTTTTCTCCATCTACTTCTTTTGCTAATAAATCGGCTTTAACTTTGGCTTGATAATTACCAATATTTCGCCCATTTTCTTTTCCATTTTTAATATTAGTTTCTAGCTGTTTTTCAAAGTCTTGTACTTTTAATTCTACTTCAGCATATTCTTTTTCCCGTTCAGAAATAGACTGTTCTTTTTCTGACCATAACTTCTCCTGTTCTTTTTGAGATTCTTCTAATTCATTATACAAATTTTTCTTGTTTTGTTCATATTCATCAATATCTAAATCTCGTTGCAAATCCAAATCATATTGATAAGTTTCTGCCTCCCGTTGCCGAACTTTATTTTCCTGTTCATTTCGTTCTTTAATATTGCGTTGATATTCCTGTTGTTCCTTCTCCCAAGTTTTTTTACTAGACTCCATTTCCTGTTGTAAATTTTCCTGGCGATCGCTAAATTCAGCTTCAAATTCTTTAGAGTTTTGTTCATATTGTTGAATCAAATTATCTAAAGTATTGTCTTCAACATTTTCTAAATTATGTAAATGGTTTAATTGTTTAATTTCTTCTGCAACTTTTTCTCTAACTTCTCCTAATTTAGTAGCTTCTGAAGTGAGCTTTTCTGATAATTCGCTAATAGCTCCACCAAAACCATTTTGGAGTGCGAGTAAATTTTCAATTGTATATTGCATAGTTTGTTTGTTAAGAGTTTGATTTGATTTCATAGTTTGTTTGACCTCTTTTTCTGGTTGATTTGAACTGGAATTTGCAGATGTTTGAGTAGTAGCTTTTCCTCCCTGACTTAACTGTTCTATTTCTGCTTCTAAGAAAGAATTTTCTGATTTTAATTCCTGAAAAGCTTGTAAAATTTCAGCTTTGGTACTTTTAGAATTAACTGATTTAGTCATTTGTTTTTTCTCCTATTTATTTTGTAAGTAGTTGACTGAAATATCTAAAATTGTGCATGGGGTAGGGGCAGGTTAGACATTAATGAATAATGAATAATGAAATAAGATTTCTACTTATTGTCTACTATCTCTCCCTTTTAACTAAAGGTAATTATTAATTATTTATTATTAATTATTATAAACCCGCTCCAGAATCTAACGCACTAAATTAGTTGTCTCGTTCGAGTAGTGAACTGACACCCTTAAAAATGTAGTTTGCTTCCGCTTTACTCAACCCAATCTACGCCTAATAGTTGAGCGCTGAATGCTTACTTTTGACTTTTGACTTGAACTCCTTTAATATTGTTAGGTTTCGTTCCATGCTTCGCAAGGAAGTGCGCGAACAACCCAACCTACAACTAGGGTTTGGAGACCAAACCCCGTTAGATGAAATCTTACAAGTTATTTAGAGCGATTAGCTATCAGCTCAAAAGTTTAAAAATCATTGATTATTTGCTATTTGCTAATATAGTAATCCTAAATAATTTGTGAAAGAAAACTTTAGGGGTTTGGTTTCTAAATCCCGTTGCTAGGGTTTGGAGACCAAACCCCTAGGTTGAAATCTTACAACCTATTTAGAATTGCTATAGTTACAAGCAAGATACTTGTACTATTTTATTTAGATTGAGAACTATTATTAGAACTAGCAAAAGCTCTCATTGCTAAATCTTGTGTTTGCTGAATAGCAGCTTGTAACTGAGTAGAAATATCACTAATTTGTTCAGTTTGTCGCTGAATAGTTTCTGACAAAGATTGAATTTTTAATTCATAACCATTCTTCATTCCTTCCCATTCTTTGGCAAATAAATCAGCTTTAACTTTTGCCTCCCGGTTGGCTTCTTGAACTGCCTCTTCTTTAGCTTTAACAAAAGCCTGTTTCAACTCTTCTTCAAAACCATTAACTTTCTCTCTGTCTGCTTCAAATTTAGTTTGATTTTCTGCCAAATAACTTTCCCTTTCTTGCCATTGTTTTTCTTTTTGTTGACCTAAATATCGTAATTCTCGTTCCATATTTCGTTTCATTTCTTCGTAGTCATCTGTTTCAATTTTACGTTGACGTTCTAACTCATATTGATAGTCAGAAACCTCTTTTTCCCGTTGTTTAATTAACAATTGATTTTGTTCTTCAATTGTTAATTCAAACTCTTGTTGTTCTTTTTGCCAAGCTTTGCGCTTAGTCGTCATATCTTTTGTCAAATTTTCTTGATGTTCGTTAAAATTACGTTCTATTAACCCTAACTTTTCTTGATGTTCTTGAGTTAAAATATGGAGTGCATCAGCAACAACCCGAATTTTTTGTAACTCTTGTAAATGTTGATTTTCTATTTCAATGGCAAGTTTTAATTCATTAAGTTTTGCCGATTCTTGGTGTAAGTTTTGTAATAATTGGTTCACAATACTACCAAAATCTAATTGTAGATCGGCTAAACCTTTAACAATAGTATCATTAGTATAAGTAACAGCAGTTTCTAAGATTTGTTTACCTTTTTCTTTCTCTGCTTCTTCCTCCTTAGTTGCTACTTTTGATGTGATATTTTTGCGAGCATTTAAAATTTGCTCAAAGGATTTCATTACTTTAAATTTGCTGTTTTCAGAAGTAGTTGTTGTCATTTTTTTTCCTCTCTTAGTAATCTGAATTTAATTGCGACTTAACCTAGTGAACTGGCACATCTAATTTTGTGCATTAGGGCGCGTTTGTATAAATCTTAAAGTAACCACAAAAATTATAGCTAAAACCCGCTCCTACTATACATAATTAATGATTATTAAATACTGGAGAGTACAAAGTTATCCTAAAAAATGATTTATTTCCAGGCTGAAAGTATTGCTAATAAAGGTTGGCAATGCCTACAAACTTGGATAGAAAGTTTCTAAATTTTTAGATGGCTGAAAGCCTTAGTTAGCAATAGCGATCGCTAGAACTTTGCACTGTCGAGTTAATTAATTTATAACTCGTATTACACCATTTTCTCTGTGTCATTCCACTACTATATTTACTACTGATAACTGAAAGGGCGGGTTTGTATAAATCTTAAAGTCAGCACAAAAATTATAGCTAAAAACCGCCCCTACTCTAGATAATTAATAATTAATAATTATTAATTAATTTGCCATCTTTGCCACACTTACTGCTTAACCTAATTTCCGAATTTGTGTCAAAATAGCTTCATATTATTGAGCAGTATTTAATGTTTGATTAGCTGTTTATAGAGATAATAAGTTGAGATTTTTTTGGTATTTTTTCACAAGGATTCTTTTTCCAAAAATCACAATAATTTATCAACTCTAAAATAGTCGATTTAACCGATCATTTTCTGTTAGTAATACTTGGTGATTTTTGCGAATAGATTCAACAACCAAACTAATATGTTGCAAATCTTGACTAAAGTTTTCCAAGTCATTAATAGTATCAGCTCGAATTTGATGCTTAACTTCTATTTTGCCGTGCAAATTATCTTCCCACTGTTGCTTTAGTGGTGTTTTTGTACCCTGATGAATAGTGAATTTGCGAATTTTAATCATTTGTATTTCCTGGAGTTTTCAGATTTTTTATTAGCGCTCTTAGCAGTCATCTCAAATCCGCTGTTTTGGAGAATAAGGTTCTACCATCATTATTGGTAAAAACTCTTAGTTTGTAGAGGGTACGGTTCCCGAAAAATTGGAGACCAAACCCCTACGGAGAGAGAATTATACCGATACTAGCGGATTTGATATCCACTATCAGCTTTTGTTTGAGGCTTTTGAATGTAATACTTACTAAGATTAACTGACAGCCTTTTTCTCAATAACTTTTAATTCTCTTTGGAATTAATTTATCCTTTGAAAATAATGAGTTAATAACCCATAGCTGAGTGCTGATAACTGAATGCTAAATGCTTAAAAATTTATGAAGATAATGCACTAGCTACAGGCTGATTTCCAGATAATAAAGTTGTATCATTACCAAAATTTAAACTCTTTCCTGAATCTTGAGGATTAGTATGAGCAGACATCAAACTAGCAGTTTCATGGGGAGATAAATTATCTAAACAAACCATTTTTCTGGTACCATCTAAATCAATCATTCTTGATAGATTATTTTCCTCAGAAAGCACTGCTGCTGCTTGATGAATAATTGACCAGTCTGTACGTTCTTGCCAATGCCATTTTAAACTGTAATAATTAATAGGTTTTACTACTCCATTTTTATCTGGTTTTTGACCGCTATGTTTCACAAATTCAGGAATAAAAATTCCTGTGGCTGGTTCAATTCCATTGGCTTGAACTGAAGCAATTAAACGATTAAAATCATTCAAAGAACGACTTTTAATATATGTCACCATTAATACTCCTTGAGGTAATTCTCCTGATTCAGCAACAAACCAAAGTTGACCCCATAATGTATTAATTGTTTGACCTAAATTACCAAAAAATTTGCTGAATTTAAGGATTGTCATTGATACTTTGGAACCGTAATCTGTGTCGCCAATTACCCATTGTCCTGATTGACAATTATTACGAACCGCAATAGGAATTTCTGGTACTAATAAGGCTTGTTTTGGTTTATAACCAAAAACATCTATTTTAGGTTTTGTATTAGTATTAGACATTTTTTTCTTTCTTTTTAGTTTAGTTTGTTTCGAGTTTTTTGTTGTTAGTTGAAGTAGCATTTAACTGTCAACTATAAGCTATCAGATATCATCTTTTTAAGGTGTATAAATATCAAACATCCTGTGTACTTACAGGAAATCCAGATAAACAACCCCCAGTGGGATTTTTCGGGAACCGTGCATCCTGCTCCTGAGTTCCTGCCTAGGAGCACGGGAGCAGGATGCTCCCACTGTTGAAATAATTACAATAGAATACGCTGAAAGCTTAAAAAGCGAAGAGGGAGATTTGCCTTTCAAATGAAAATAAGTTTGGCGATCGCTTCAGCAGAACAAAGTTCGATCCCTAATTATCCAGATACAATCAGGAGTTACGGAAAAACCTAATTGGTAGTCGCATGTAGTTACAGGAGATGGAAATAAATAATCCCCAGTGGGATTTTTCGGGAACCGTGCATCTTGCTCGCAAGTATATTCTCCCGCATGTTGCCCGCGAGTTCGTGCTAGCAAGTACGGGAGCAAGATGCTCCCACTACTTTTCCTTCTGCCTTTCTCCCCCCCCTACTCCCTACTCCCTAATTAAGTAGTTGTGAAAATTTTCCTGGTTCTGGATATTTATAATCTGTAGTTGCTTGTTCCTGAGCTTTAATGATTCGTAATGCTCCCACTAAATGCTCTAACATTTCTATGTGAGCAGGAGTAAAGTGAATACTGAAACCTTCCCCATCCCTGGCATAACCTGGGCACACAAGAGAGGCAGCATTCTGTTCTTCATGGGTGGCAATATACAGCCAATCTTCGTCTTCCAATTTGTAGTGGGTCTCTGTCCAGGTTCTTAGCATGATGGTATCCTCCAGGTGGACTATACTTGTGAAGACTAAGGGTAAATTTACAATTAGCCAATTTGACCATGACACTATATATAGAGTATGATTTTGATTGACTGAATTTTCAACCTTACCAGTAGTGTAATTTAATTGACTTTTTTATCAACTTAATTTTATTGTAGCGCTTGTTGATTTAAACGTCAAGCAAAAAGTTGAAATTTTCATCAAATTAGTCTAAAATACTTACCAGGAGGTAAAAAGCCGTGGTAAACAGTTTTGGAAATCTAATTAGAAAGGCCCGCAAGGACAAAGGATACTCCCAAAGGGAGTTGGCCAAAAATCTAGGAGTGGACTTCACCTATTTGTCCAAGCTAGAAAACGATCGCGCAGACTATGCGCCAAAAGAAGAAGTGATTCGCGGACTAGCGAAGAATCTCAATTTGAATCCAGAGGAATTAATTTTCCTGGCTGGGAGGATTCCTCAACAGTACCAGGAAATTCTCAGGCAAAATCCTAGAGAGATGCTAGCATTATTCCGACGAGTACAAGAAAATCCTGAGTTTGCTCAAAGAATATCTCAAGCAGCAAGGGAGAATGATGTATGAGTATCCTGAAACCCTATAGCTTTTATCGCAAAGAGTCGATTGAGCATCGGGCAAATGATATTCTCAGACAAATGCACAAAACCAGCAATTTTGCTCCCAGTTGGCCTTTTGATGCTTCTTTGGTAGCTGATTTTTTGGATTTGGGAGTAGTTTGGGATAAAATTCCGCCTGATAAAGAAGGAGCGATCGCTGCTCGAATATTACCAACAGAACGACTGATTGAAATCAATGAGGAAATTTTAGACAAACCTCAAGGATTTCAAGAATCAACTCTAGCTCATGAAATTGGTCATTGGGTGCTACATATTAATCAGGACGAAGCAGATGGAGTTGTGAAACAGTTAGAACTGGCTCTTGGTGATTACGGAAAACCAAAAGAGTCGGAAGAACCTTTTGTGTGTCGGGGTGCAGATAAGAGTAAAATAAACTCTATCGAATGGCAAGCACAATATTTTGCTGGTTGTTTATTAATGCCGAAATCTATTCTGGAAGAGAAAAGACAAGGCAGAGATTTAACCAAGTGGTCAAACCTTTATAAAATCAAAGATGAGT
Source organism: Okeania sp. (assembly GCF_035285525.1). GTDB lineage: Bacteria > Cyanobacteriota > Cyanobacteriia > Cyanobacteriales > Microcoleaceae > Trichodesmium. The sequence goes on from NZ_JAYKGW010000059.1 coordinate 13,193, forward strand.
TAGGGGTGAGTATTTCTAATTTGACTTACCGTTTGCAAGAGTTTGGCTGGATTTCGATACCAAAAGGTAGTCGCACAATTTATCGGGGTGCTGTTGAAGTTAAGGGACAAACACATTTGTTTGGATAAGCTTCTGATACTAATTTGTTCAAGATATGCAAAATTTGAACCCTCCTAACCCCTTGAAAATGGGGTTAGGGGGGATCGCAAGGTCAGGTTTTACCAAAAAATCAAGTCCAAAGTCTCCCCTTTTAAGGGGATGAAAAAGCGGTCGAGGGATGGCGAGGTTTCCTCACCATATCCAATCGACCAAGAGAAATATTTAACTTCAGTATTTCCAACCTCCGACTAAACTCGGAGGTTCACTCTCTACTGATTGATAACTGATTAGGATTTACCCATGAACGCTTAAAATGATGCAATAGATGTAGGTTGGGTTGAGGCACGAAACCCAACAGCAACAAAGCTTTGTTGGGTAGAACGACAGTGAAACAAAACCTACATTTTTAGATGAAACGGTCTAGTAGGGTGCGTTTTCCGCGCTTGAGCGGACATAAAACGCTACGCGACATGAAAAGCGGTAGCGTAACTGAGCAAGACTCCATATCATATATAGTACCTTTGGGTAAGTCCTGTAATATTTACTCACCTGACTTTATTCTATCTAATTTTTTTCAATTCCTAGTTAACTTTTTTTGGCTGCTAAGTTAGGTACTTGAGTAAAAGAGTTAATGAAATTTTGAATCTGGTTAATATTATTTGTCCATAGTCCAGTTTCTTCATAGTATTTATTAGTTTTTCCAGGTTGAGAACAGAGAATATTGGCGCTAGTTACTACAGCAAATTTATCATCACATACCCAATATTTAGAGTGAGTTCCCATCAGTTTAAGTTGAAAATATTGAGGGTAAAGTAGTTTAAGTTCTTGTAGTTTAAACATAGCATTATATTTCCAAGTATTAGGAGGTGTTAATTTCCACCAACCATTACCAGGAATAATTATATTATCAAGATCTTTTTGCCATCCCCAACCAATCTCTATTTTTACTTGGCGGTTCAGGGTATTTTTTAATTCTTGAATTAGGTTATTATCGAGACTATGAAGAGTTAAGAAATGGCAAACAATAATGATTTTTTCTTGAGCTTGATGTCGGGTTTTGAGGAGTAAATAACGATGTTGATATTTACCATGAATAATTCTTTGACAGTTAAAGGGATTAGTATTTTTCCAATGAGAATTAGTGGTTGAAAACATTTGTATATTTCCTAATTTGAATGTCTGAATATACTATTGCAGTTATTTTTAGGAGATATCTTTCAAACATAGGCTGACATAGACTGACATAGGCTAACATATCTCTAATTTTTGGGTAAACTTATTCTTTTAAATATAGCATTTCCTAGGCTAGTAAGGTACATTGATAATCCCCCTAAATCCCCCTTCGAAAGGGGGACTTTTTGTTCACTTCCCCCCTTTCAAAGGGGGGCAAGGGGGGATAGAAAACTGTACCTCACAAGTATGGGAATTGCTATATCTTTGATTTATAATAGTTTATCTAGTTGGAAATACTATTTGAATATAAATAATAATTATCTGATGTCTTTACCAAAAGATTTTTTAACTGACATTGCCAGAAAATATGAACTTTCCCCAGAACAAGAAGAAGTCTTTATAGAAGTTTTTAGCACTGGAAAGTCAGACTTAGAAATAGCACAAAAGCTCCATATATCTGATTCAACATTTCGTACTCGGATGAGCAATGTTTATAATAAATTTAGCATAGGAGGTAAAGGACCTGGTAAACGGAATAAGCTACAAAACTTTTTAGTAGATAAATATCGTTCTAGTAATTTCTCTGAATCTAATCAAGTTGATCTTTCCCCAGACAATATTAATGATTTAGTAGCCAAAGTACGTCTAAATATTCGAGAAATTATTTTAGACAAATGTGGCACTATGAAAGTATTAGATATGAATCAATCTATTGGCTTAAATGATATTTATACAAACGTTAATATCTTGGAAAAAATCACGGGTCGGATAAGAAAAGATATTTCTCAAATTTATAAAGAGTACAATGCTGAAAATTTTGAACGTTTTGAAATTGGTGAAGTTAGTCAGGAAAGAATACCGGGAATAGAAATTGTTAAACGTTATTCAAAATTGATGGTTTTAGGTAAACCAGGAGCAGGAAAAACTACATTCTTAAAATATTTAGCTATTCAATGTATTGACGGATATTTCCTTACAAATCTTGTGCCAATTTTTATTACTCTCAGACAGTTTGCAGAGGCAGATAATCAACCTACTATACTAGAATATATAACTCATTTTTTTTCTGATGATACTGTTTCTGATATAGAAATAGATAGCCTTTTCAAAAATGGCAGAGCATTAATTTTACTTGATGGTTTGGATGAAGTTAGAGAAGCAGATTATAATCATGTATTAAAACAAATTCTGCATTTTTCCACTCAATATTCTAAGAATAAATTTGTCATAACTTGTCGCATTGCTGCACGGGAATATAACTTTGATAAATTTACAGATGTACAAGTAGCTGACTTTGATAATGAGCAAATAAACAATTTTGCTAATAATTGGTTTAAATCTAAAAATCCAGAGATAGGTAAGAAATTTATTTATAAACTTCAGGAAAATCAACCAGTTAAAGAATTAGCTACAAATCCTTTATTATTAACTCTTTTATGTTTAGAATTTGAAGATTATTTGGATTTTCCCACAAATCGTTCTGAACTTTATGAAAGAGGAGTAAATATACTTTTAAGTAAGTGGGATGCTAAACGTGGTATTGAACGAGACCAAGTTTATAAAATGTTATCTCTGAGGCGAAAAGAAGACTTGCTTAGTCAGGTTGCTGTGAAAACTTTTGAACGGGGCGATTACTTTTTTAAACAAAAAGAATTACAGGAAAAGATTGTTGTTTATATTGAAAATTTACCTGATGCTAAAACCGATCCAGAAGCTTTGTTGATAGATAGTGAAGCAGTGTTGAAATCTATTGAAGCACAGCATGGATTATTTGTAGAAAGAGCGCGTGGTATTTATTCTTTTTCTCATTTGACTTTTCACGAATATTTTACAGCAAGGGGAATTTATGCAACTTCTAATGGTTTAAAAATTTTGGTAAATCATGTTAGTGAAATTCGTTGGCGCGAGGTGTTTCTGTTAGTAGCTGGTATGCTGCAAAATGCTGATGAATTTTTGTTATTAATGAAGGATAAAATTGATAATTTATTAGCACAAGATGAAATATTACAAAGCTTTCTAAACTGGGGTCATCAAAAAGCTAGTTCAATTAAACTGCCATTAAAAGCTGCTAACATCCGTGCTTTTTACTTAGAACTAGAGGAAGACTGTGCTTACGATGATACTATGAGAGCTGGAATATATTCAAAATTTGTTGATGAATTATTAGAATTTAGGTATATAGATACTGATGAATTAAAAAATTACTTTATCTACTATTATTCCTCAGCAGATTATCATACTTTTAACAATTATATTGTGCTAGATAAAAAGTTTCAAAGCCTGTTTACTGATGCTTATTATGGGAATTATTCTGTTTTATCCGAAGATATTGAAAGTATTTTAAATTTTGACCTGGAACCAAATCTTGAATATTCACTTCAACACCTCAAAAATAAACTACCTAATTACCAACAAGACGAACAAAATATGAACGAGTGGTGGAAAATAAATGGTTATAATTGGATTCAAGAATTAAGAGATATAATGATGGCATATAGAAATATTGGTCACGACTGGCAACTTACCCAAGAACAAATGCAATTTAATGAAGAAAAAATAGAATTACTGCAAAAATATTATGACGCTAACGAACTGCTAATAGAATGTTTAATGAGTGATTATTTTGTCACTCGTGAAGTAAGAAATAAAATCGAAGAAGAATTATTTTTACCCATTGCTGAAATTGAAAAAAGGAAAGAACAAAAATGATATATAAAACCCAAGGAGCAAATACAACTATTGAAAAATAAATCCTATCTTTTTAATTTCATAACTCCCGAATTACAAATTAATATTTCCTAGATTTAACACTAGGTTTAACTTAAACCAATACAGACTTATATTTGTCTATAAACTGGCGATCGCCTCACTGCCCAAATCTAATTTTTCCAGTGGCGTTGCACAATTAGGAATGATGAAGTCTGAAAGTAGATATTTTTAGATAATTCTTTTATTTATATATCTAGAGTTACTAAATAATTAATAATTAATAATTAATAGTTAATAGGTGATAGGTGATAGTCAGTAATTATTCATTCAACAATTCACGCCTTGAAGCCTCCCTTTTTAAAAGGATAAATCAAAAAATTTCCTTGGAGTCAATCTCCTTCTTTGAAGAAGGGATAATTATTAATTATTAATTGTTCATTATTAATTACTGAAAAACCGATTATCATTCTTTAATGTGCAACCCCCTAATTATAACTATTCAACCCAACATAACATTCCCTATTACCAACAAAATTATAAATTTAGTTCCTTTTCCTTCTGTAGAATTAACTATAATTTATCCACCATGTTTTTCCACAATAATTTGACGGGCGATCGCCAACTCCAAACCCCTTCCTTTCCCCACTTTATGAAAAGTAATGCTATACTTGGAAGGTGGTAAAAATAACTAGAAAAACCACAAAAGCTAGTTAACAATACAATTACGTCAATAAATAGTATTTATAAATAAAAAACCCAAGTATAGTAAAGTTTTTGAGAATAGGTATTAGACAAAATTTCTTTGGCACTTTTTATGACCTGAAAGGGAGTAGCAAAATATAAATTATCCCAATTTTCTACTCTATCGTTAACCTAATTTTCGTAACTAATGGGATATTTTTTTACATGGAAATCTCTTGATGTTGGGTTTCGTTCCATGCTACGCAACCCTAACGGGAACAACCCAACCTACGTCTACTATAATTTCTCCACCATGATTTTCGACATTTAGTTAGAGAAATTAATAACTGATAACTAAAATGATGAAACTAACTCTTTAGATAAAATATTTTTTAGTTCAGACATGAGGTATTCATTACTTTTATGAGCTTCCCAAATACCAGAATCAAACCTATTTATTCGCCATTCTCCTTGCATAAAATTTTCATCTTCAGAAATAGTACCAACATAATTAATAGTGTATTTTGAACCTGTCAAATATTGTTTAAAAAAACTAATCTTACGTCCAATAACTTCACCACTTAATATTGCTTCTCCCAAATAACTATCATCTAAAATATTACCACTCAAACTATTACCAGCTTGAACTAAAGTAGCTTCAAATCTTGTCGGATATTCCTCTTGCCAATAAGTACCTAACCAAGTTCCATTTACATTTGCCATAGTAGCTAAATTTGTATTTCATACAACATTATTTTCAATATAGTAATCCTAAATATATTGTAAGATTTTATCATAGGGATTTGGAGACCAAACCCCTAGAATTTTTTTTCACAAATGATTTTATATTACTATATAACAATTATATTTGATTCCTTGACAAAATTTCATTGCTTTTAAGAAACGAGTGAAAGTTTCAGTTTTTGTAAGCATTAAAATATTAGCTGTCAACTTTTAGCTATAAAATTTTAACCTTAAAGAGGAGGTTTTAATGAATATAGACTTGAAAACTAAATTTTTTACTCAAATTTAATTTTGAAGAATAAAGCTTTTATCAAAAACTAAAAGTAGTAGCTGATGACTGATAGCTGACGGCTGTTTGTGCAACATTCCGCAGGAAATGTTTACCAGTTTTTTTATTTACTTTTTGCTTTGTCACAACCTATGCACGGATTGCTATAGATTATATCAATAATACTACTTACTTATCTAAGTTTAATTTGTATAATTATCCTCAGTCAATCAAGTATTTTCTCGGGTGCATCTCAATGGATGAAGAAAGCCCAAAATTTATTGCCTTTAGGGAACACTTAACTGGGAACAGAGAATAAGAAAAAAGTATTTTGGTGCTCTATGAGATACACCCATTTTCTCTAATTTCTCAACATCTTAAATATATATAAAATATAAACTCTTAATTTTGATTCCTGATTAAATTATTACTTAGGAGGCTAACTAATCACTTAAATGACCTGAGTCAAATACCAATATTTGTACCCAAAATCTCTATGACTTTTAATATATTGGACGTACTATCAAATTTTTAAAACTTAATACCCAAACTTAGAGAAAATGTAACTACTCAAACTAAGTTCAACCTTATGACATTCTGGCCAAAAAAAAATCAACATAGAAGTAAGTAGGCTAGTAATCAGAATAGATGGCACTAAATTTTAAGATTCATATATTAACTAAAGCCATAATCAATTTTTTGACTATATTATTTAGTAAGTTATTATAAAACATAAGAGGTAATTTCAGTTATCAGTTATTAGTACCTGGCAGTTGTTGCTAGAAGCTCTAAATACTGAAGTTTATTTTTTTCTCCCCTTAAAAGGGGAAGCACATACCCCAAATTTTCAGTAAACTACTATTGTATAACTTGCTTATAGTATAAAAAAAAGTCTAAAAATAATAGACAGCTAATTTTAACTATCAAAAATCAGTAACTAAAAAAAATTTAAAATCAAATTTTTGAATAAAAATGAGCAGAAATAAACAACTATTAAATCAACTAAATCAATATAAACAATTTGAATCTCAACAAAATGATTTTTTTAAAATATTTAGTCAGTCTCCAATAGGTACATCAACTTGGAATTGGATTTTAATTAGTCCTCGTTCTGAAAAAAGTCAAGTTTTTTTGCCTCTCTCTACAGGAACAAATTTAACGAAAGATTATGAACCATTGTTTTTATTAAAACTTCCTCCTGGAAAAAGTTGTGATTTAGAAACTTCTGTGAAAGTGACTGCTAAAGCTGGAGTTTTTATCACAAAAGTAGGAGCTATTTCTGTGGCACCAGTATATGTGCTATTCCATTTATCAGGAAATAATTATCTTTATCAAGTTTGGATTAACCATTATGGGGGAGATATGTCACCTTCTCCATTGGATAAACTGCAAAAAATGCCATATTTAACTTTACTTTTAATCGAAGAGAAACCTCAGCCAGAAAGATTGATAAAAATTGATAATCAAATAAATTGGTCATCTTTAAAAGCTAAAGTTGAATCAGTAAATCAATGGAATTTAGCAGCTTTTAATGCCGTAAAATCTCTAGGATTTTCTGCTCAAGAATTGTGGAATAGAACAACAGAAAAAGAAGTAAAAAAAACAACAATAACTAAGTTGAATGATCGCTTTAGGAATGGAGATAAAAGTTTAGGAGAATATAGAATGAGTAGGCAAGTATTAGCATTGCCGAGAAAAAAACAAAAAGAACTATTTAAAGAAATTCAAGATTTTTCTAATTTTACACCTGAAAATGACCCTAAAGGTTTACATGAAATGGGTAAAGTGACAATAGATGGGGTGGAATATATATGGAAAATTGACTATCTAGATACAAGCATGATTATGTTGTCGGATGCACCGGAAGATATCAATAAAACTACTAGGGTGTTATTAGTAATACGAGCTGATGAACGGTAAATTGAGTTATCAGTTAGCCTCCTATAAAAAATTTAGTTTTTAGTTCAGAAAAAAGCAGAGAGTCCTACCTATTCACTGTTCCCTAAAAGCAATGAAATTTTGTACACAACTAAAATAGGATTGATATATTATTTTCAAATACTATTTAGTTAGTTCAGATTTTTTTTGACAGAACTGTGATTTATATAAACTTCCTGTTTGAGGTTAACTATATGATAAATTTTTTCTGACCTTAATTGTATATTCTTAAACAAATTAATGATGATTAATGAGGAGTAAAAAAAGTGATTTTAGGCAAAGCAACAACAACAAAAACTAAGTATTATGCTCAGCTTCATCAAACAAAATATCCGGCTAAACACTTTCGAGAATTTAATAATTTGACTGCCAGTTCTATAGGTATTGGTACATATCTAGGTTCCTCAGATGCAGCAACAAATAATTTAGTGACAGAAGCAATTATTAAATCAGTAAAAAACGGCATAAATTTAATAGATACTGCCATAAATTATCGGTATCAGCACGGCGAACTTAGTGTCAAAAAAGCCCTGCTTAAATTAATAGAATCAAAAACCGTATCGCGAGAGGAATTAATCATTTGTTCTAAAGGTGGTTTTATTCCTAATAGAGAAAAAGAAAAATGGTTTAAACAACAATATATAGATAACCAAAAATTTAATATTCAACCAACAGATATGGTAGCAGGTGTTCACTGTATGCACCCAGAATATATTCAAGACCAACTTGAACGCAGCTTAATAAATTTGGGTCTAGAAACTATTGATATCTATTATTTACATAACCCAGAAACTCAATTAGGAATTATTCCTGCTGATGAATTTTATCGCCGTTTGCAAGGTGTTTTTTCAGTCCTAGAAAAAGCTGCTGATGCTGGCAAAATAACTGCTTATGGAATCGCTACTTGGCAAGGTTTTCGAGTGCCACCAACTGATATCAAACATATTGACTTAGCTAAAACTAAATCTATTGCGCAACAAATAGCAGGAGAAAAAAGCGATCGCTTCCAATTTATCCAACTACCAATTAACTTAGCAATGACAGAAGCAATAATTACTCCTACTCAATTTGTAGATGGCAAAATTTTACCCGCTATTACCGCAGCCAACCAACTTGGGATTAAAGCGATCGCTAGTGCTTCTATTGCTCAAGCTAAAAACCTGAAGCAACTCCCTCAAAAAATTATGACTGCTCTTGGGGAAAACCAAGAAACAGGGGCGTTATCTGCCTTACAATTTACTCGCAGCGTTCCTGGTTTATGTTCCGCTTTAGTAGGGATGAAATCTCCTAACCATGTTGCAGAAAATTTGACATTAACTAAGATTCCTCCACTAGATGCTGCTTACTTTGCTCAATTAATGGGTTAATTTTAATAAATTTCATAGAGAGAGCGATCGCTCTATAAGGAAGTCAGAAGTCAGAAATCAGAAGTTGTTTCTGTAACGGAGATGAGAGCAACGCTCCAAAAAAGTTTTGCTGATTAACGCGGAGTTTTAGACCTACAGGATTTACACAGCGACCCTAGATATAGTGCTTAAAACCCCATGCGCAATAGTTTTTTAAATCTACAGGACTTACCCATGAACGCTATTATTAGGGTGCGTTTCGTTACGCGACATGTAAAGCGCACAATGCACAACGCACCAATACTCCATATATAGTCTCTTTGCGTAAGTCCTGATATATATATGATATAGTACCTTTGCGTAAGTCCTGACCTAATTATTTTGATAATATTTCTTTTTATGATAAAGTTATCGTAAAATTGATATTTTGTCTTAATTGAAATCTCAATTCAAAAACAGAGGAAATACTATGAACTTAACCAAAAGTTTAGAACAACTTAAAACTGAAATAGAAGCAAAACTACCAGAAGAAGCTAAGGAAAAAATGAATAAAGCTGTAGTTGATTTAGCTGATTCTGGTATTGTTGACAATAGCTTAAAAGTAGGAGCAAAAGTTCCGAATTTTAGCTTGCCAAATGTAACAGGTAAAACAGTAGAATTAAACTCTTTATTAGCAAAAAATCCAGTAATAATTTCCTTCTATCGTGGTGGATGGTGTCCTTATTGTAATATGGAATTAAGAGGTTTACAAAAGTATCTGCCACAAATTACAGAATTAGGAGCAAAATTAATTGCAATTTCTCCAGAAACTCCAGATAATTCTCTTTCTACTACAGAGAAAAATGAATTAACTTTTGAAGTATTAAGTGATGCGGGAAATCAAGTCGCTAAAGAATTTGGTTTAGTCTTTCAACTTCCCGAAGAAGTAAACAAAATTTATCAAAGTTTTGGTATTGACTTAGCTGCTTATAATGGTGATGAAAGTTTTGAATTACCAATTTCTGGTACTTATGTAGTTGCAACTGATGGTACAGTTATTCATGCTTTTGTTGATCCAGATTATAAAAATCGTCTTGACCCTGAAGAGATTATTAATGTTTTGAAAAATATTAAATAGTATCATTTTTATTGATAGGTAATGGATAATTATTTGATTGCTAAATCTTGTAATAAATTGAATAAATTTTGCATTTAAAAAGGTAAGCTTTTTACTCAAAGTTGAAAATTTTTATAATTATCCATTGGTAAATTATCTTTAGATATTTTGATACTAAGGAGCAATTTTTTTTGCTCCTTGTTATTTTAAGTAGTAGAAAATATATTTTCTAGGTTGTGTTAGAATATGAATCAGGACTTACGCAAATACTCTCTGCTGAATGCTTACCATGAGTTTATAGATCGATACCTTACGAATTTTGGTATTATCTGAACTGTATTGTATTATTCTTAGGTTTCCTTTCTCAACCCAACCTACGCTTATTACTAATTTACTTTATTTATTGCTATTAAGAAGAATAATTATGCTCAAAACTGTTCCTAAAAAATCTGAAATTTTAACTGATACTTGGCAACAAATTAGCTGGCAATATTTTCTGCAATTAACTAATCAATCTGTATATAAAAATGGTAAATTTTATTATGACCGTGGTTATATGAAAATTGAAATGAGTCCCTTAGGTATGAGTCATGGCAGAGATAATGCTATTGTTGCTAGACTAATTAGTTTATTTGCCACTTTAAAAAATATTCCAGTTGTAGAATTTACTAATGTTAGTTATCGAAAAGCAGAAATTAGAGAATGTCAACCTGATTCATCTTTTTATCTGGGAAAAGTAGCAAATCTTCCGACTAGAAGTAATCAAGCTATTGATTTAAACCAATATGCACCACCGACATTAGTAATAGAAATTGCTACTACCAGTTTGGGTGATGATTTAGGTTCTAAAAGATTACTCTATGAAAAACTGGGAGTGCATGAATATTGGGTTATTAATACTAATAATTATGATGTAATTGCATTTGAAATAATTGATGGTGGTAGTCGAGAAATACAAATTTCAAATGTTTTACCTGGATTGGAAATTTCATTAGTAAAAACTGCTTTAGAGCGGAGTGAAAATGCTGATGATGGTGAAGTTAATCGTTGGTTAATTAAACTTTTTAGTTAGGAAGGAAGAGGGAGGAAGGAAGAAGGAAGAAGGGCTAGAGATATAGCAAATTTCACCGAAGGATTAATAATTAAATGATTCATGGCTTGAAGCCTCCCCTTTAAAGGGGAAAAAGCGGTCGTCAGCGGAGCTTCCCTTAGGGTGAGATGGATGGGTTTCCTAACCATATCTAATCTCCCCTTGAGAAATCAATTTTTTCCTTTTATTCAATTCTCTTCTTTTTAGGGAGAGGTAATTATCAATCATCCATTATTGAAAGCACATTCCAAGTATATTAATACAGATTTAATAATTAAATCTTCATAAGTAGCGATTTTTCGGGAACCGTGCATCTTGCTTCCGTGAGTGTACCTCACCAAAATTGAATCTGCTGTAAGAAGTATATGAAGTAGAAATATTAATAATTAAATATTCCTAGCATGAGTATCTTGCCCGCGTGGGTTTACCTCACCCCTTATATAATCCGCTGTAAATTTGAAAAAGGTATTTTTTTGTAAGTTAAAATCAGATGTCTTATAGTCAATTTACTTTAGAAACAGTTGAACAAACTTTTGGGATAAATATTGTTGAAAAGCCAAAACTTTTCAACAAAATTCCAGAAATAGAAATTAGTGATTTCTTAAAACAATGCCTGGAATACAATACTCCTTTAGCTTTAGAAATTGCTACAGAAAAAGCTAGATCGGAAATGATTATTACACCAATTTTGATTGAACTAAAACAACAATTCAAATCAAATATTAGTCTTTTTTCCGGTAGAGAATTTAATGTAGATAGCCAATTAGGATTGATTGGTTATTGCGATTTTATTATTAGTAAATCTCCATCTCAATTAATTATTAAATCTCCAGTTGCTATAATTGTAGAAGCGAAAAATGATAATATTCAATCAGGTTTAAGTCAGTGTATTGCTGAGATGGTAGCAGCACAAATAGTTAATCAACGGCAAAACAATAATCAAACAATTTATGGCTCTGTCACTACTGGTACTAACTGGAAATTTATGAAATTATTTGATAAAGTAGTAGAAGTCGATCCTAATGAATATTTCTTGAATAATATCCCTAAATTAATGGGAATATTACGAAGTTTTATTGAGTCAGAAAATTAGATTTTTTGGTAGTATTTTGTTAAGGAAAACAAGACTCAGAATATCCTACTTTCTTGCCAAGTATTTTTCATTTCTATTTACAGAAAATTCCAAGTACATGAACTACAGATATTAATAATTAAATCTGATCAGTGCGAGCCAGAAAGCTCGCGTAGGTGTACCTCACAAAAGTGGAATCCGCTATAATATTATACCAATCCTAAATAGATCAAGACTTACGCAACTGCAACATATTTTCGTCCGATACGACGGTCGGGAAGCAATCTCAACCCATGTTTTTCCTACCTCATGGCTTTAGTCCTATAGATTCTAAAATTTTGTGGTTACAATTTTTTCTCACTAATTATTTCTTATGGCTATACTTGTATCGCTACTCAAAATGTTATATTAGTAGCTTGTCTAAACTAACAGGGCTTACCCAAAGGTACTATATATAGGGTGTTGGTGCGTTGTGCGTTGTGCGCTTTTTCGTATAGGGAATGCGAGTGCATTCATGTCGCGTAGCGAAACACACCTACTGAACTGTTTCATCTCAAATGGTGCATTAGGGAGTAGGGGAAAAACATTTTTGTAACCTACAGCTATTACACCATTTAAGGTGAAACAATGCGCTACTAATAGTGTTCATCGGTAAGTCCTAATTAAAAAGAAAGTCAAATTTACTGCTAAATAAAATTATGGAAGAAATTAACGAGCAAATAATCAGTACGGTGGCAGACTTTTTCGGCATTTTTGGTCAAAAAGAAGCCTTCACTTTACTATTAGCAATAAACCGAGAAAAAGTTTACAATGACTTCTTAAAAGCTGAAGCTGGTTTTAATAGTTATAAACTAGCTATTCTAGATAAAGGTATTAATAATTCTCCCTATCAAAACCAGGTAGAAAATTATCCAGAACATTTAAAAATGCTGCCTAGTTTAGCCATCCCAGGAGCAAAATCTTTTCCCAATATTGGCGAAATTCCAGAAATTGATGAACAAGCACTTAATTTTATTCATCCTGACATTAAAGAAGCTTGTATTTGTCTAGCTGGTACTGCTGGCGGACCTTTTAAATCTTATTGGTTAGGTAGAAATTCTTTGGATAAATGTCAATATTGGAGTTCTACTAAAATCATTCCAATTTTAAATACAATTTGTTCTCTTAATAGCGATATTAATACCTGTCAAATTCGAGGAGATGACAAAAATATAGACTTTAATGAAGCTGTAGAAGATGTGATTAGTTATGCAGAAAAGGTAGGTAGTTCTAATGCTTTAGCTGCTATGTTTAAATGCTTCCAAACTTATGTTGATTTAGAATTATGGTTGAAGGAAGTTACAGGAAATAATCATACAGAATTTCAAGGTTTATATGGTGAAGAACCATTTATTCTTTCTCCTGAAATTGTTCAAGATCATCAAGTTTTATTGAGTGCTGTATCAGAAAGTAAGAAGCGAGAAGACCAGACTGGAGAAAATACTGTTACTGCTTATGACTTAACTAGAATTATGTCAATGGTAGGATGGTTTTATCATTTACCAGAACCTGCAAAACTAACAGGAATGTCTTGGGAAAATTTACAACCTTTTATTCGTAATCTTGGTAAGGATACTGCTCGTTATGTGGATGTTGCTATAGAAAAATTAGGAATTCAAAATAGTATTAAATATCCTGTTATTTTATCTAAATTAGGTTTTGGATATAGCAGCAGTCGTCAGCGTACAGAACTTATTTATACTTGTTTTACTCAGTTTGAATATCAGAGAAAAGTTAAGTCTATAGCTATGACTTTAAGAGGTGCAAAAGCATTAGGAGATTTTGACAAAGAAGCAGTAGAAATAGATGCTCGAATGGCAGCAGAAGTAACAGAAATTATCAGACTTTTAATAACAGATGAACTGGGTTGATTGAAGTTAGAAGTTAGAAGGAAAAAGGAAGAAGGAAAAAGGAAGAAGGAAGAAGGAAAAAGGAAGAAGGAAGAAAGAAAAAGGAAGAAGGAAGAAGTTTATAAGGAAAAAGGAAGAAGGAAAAAGGAAAAAGGAAGAAGTTATGCCATTTGGGTGGGGAAGTGTGGAAGGTGTGGGAAGTACAGGACTGAAAAAATATAGAGTTGTAAATATTCTCTGATGATAAAGAATTAGCCCTGCTTTTGAAAGTTGGGGGCAGAAAGTTTAGAAGGATTTAGACAAACTAGCTTTTGATAACTGGATGTGGTATAATTTATAATTTGCCTGTAGCGCTATATCATGTAAGTTGCTAATCCAACAGCTTCTCTGCCTGACTTCTGACTTCTAGCTCCTGACTTTTGACTATTACTAAAATAGTTAATCTAGTCAAACCAATAAGAGATAATTTGTTAATTGGAAATTGAAGGAAAATTTGACAACATGAAGCGCTCTCTATTTTTATTAATAAGTCTAATTGTTTTAGGTACAACATCCTGTAATGCGGTTAAAGAAATTGAAGAATACATTAAACCACTTCAGGAATTTATCAAACCACTCCAGGAGTTTATTAAACCACTTCAGGAATTTATCAAACCACTTCAGGAATTAATTGAAGCATCCCCATCACCAACACCTACTGTATCTCCCGTCGCAGAAAAAGAACAAAGAAGATTATTTGTGATTGAGCAAGATGAAAAATATGGGTATATCAATAATATGGGGGAAATATTAATTCCACCAAGATTTGATCGGGTAAAAGATTTTTTTGAAGGGTTAGCAGCGGTAAAAATTGAAGAAAAGTGGGGTTATATTAATGAAAGAGGACAAATAGTTATTAAACCAGAATATGAATCTGTCTTACGTTTTTCTGAAGGATTAGCACCAGTCAAAAAAATTGGTCAAAGATGGAGTTATATTAATAGAAATGGAGGGGTAGTAATTGAACCGCAGTTTGAAGATGCGGTCTATTTTTCTGAAGGGTTGGCAAGAGTAACAATTGATGGTAAATGGGGTTATATAGATCAAACTGGAAAAATAGTAATTAAGCCAGAATATAATGGTCAAACTGGACGGGGTTTTTTTATTGATGGATTAGCTGCTGTCAGAATTGGTACTGGTTATGAATATGGATATATAGATCAAACTGGAGAAGTAATAATAGAGGCAAAATATGATTTTGCTGGAGATTTTATTGATGGTTTAGCCAGGGTGCAAATTGGCGATCGCTGGGGATATATTGATAAAAATGGTAAGGAAGTTATTACACCAAAGTTTGAATTTAGTCAAGATTTTTCTGATGGTTTAGCACCAGTGAAAATTAATGATAAATATGGTTATATAGATACTTCTGGCAAAAGAGTTATTCAACCCCAATATGATTTTGCTGGCAATTTTTCGGAAGGTTTAGCAGAAGTTAGAATAGATGATAAGTATGGTTATATTAATGCTGTTAATGAGATGATTATTGATCCTGAGTTTGATAATGCTTTTGCCTTTTCTAATGGTATTGCAGAAGCATGGGTAGAGGAGAAAAAAGGTTACATAGATAATATTGGTAGGTTTATTTGGAGTTCAAGTAATTAGGGTTTGCGCTTCTTCAATCTTTTTTCAGGGTAGGGAGGTTCCATACAACTTCCCTACGGAAGCAAGAGAGTAGGGGAGTAGAGGAGCAGGAAAGTAATTTTTTTGCCCAACTTTTCCCGAAAATGGTCATTTCAGTTATCAGTAGAGAGTGAACCTCCAACTTTAGTTGGAGGCTTGAAATACTGAGTTAAAATTTTTTCATCTCCTTAAAAGGGGAGGCTTTATACCTCTTTTTTTTGGTAAATTTTTGATTTTTCGGGAACCGTGCATTCAGCAGCTCAAAACCAGGTACTTTTTTCCTACCTAGAAAAGGCTAAAACCTTTATATGTTAATGCTTTTATATTAACATGACTTACGAAAACAACGGGCTTCTGTCATGGCGCGACTCGCAGCTTGGCGATAGCGTTTGCTATCGCTCGCAATGACAATAGTGCTTAAAACCCCATACGCAATAGTTTTTTAACTCCATATATATAGCGCTGCTTTTAGGAAACAGGCAACAGGGAACAGGTATGGAGGAAGAATGAATATCTTATAATATAAGGCTTTTAGCTATTATACACCTTCTGCAATTTGTAAATATTAAGTGCGCACATTGCTATATTACCTATGCGTAAGTCCTGTTGATAAATAAAAGGTAGAAAAATAGTTCCATCTCCCCATTTCCCCATCCCCCCATCTCCCTACCTAATTTTATAGATCTGGTTCGGGGTTCTATAGAACCCGAACCGTATCTTTACAAAACAGGACTGACGCATGAACGCTATTAGTAGGGTGCATTACACTGACGTTAACGCACCGATACTCCATATATAGTCCCTTTGCGTAAGTCCTAAAAAGTGTGTTTTTTTTTGCGAAAGAAGTCAGGAGTGAGAGAAATAGAATACGGAAAAAGCTAGAATTAGAGCCTGATCTTCACCATATCCCCATCTCCCCATCCCCCTACCTAATTTTATAGATTTGGTTCGGGGTTTTATTTCTATATAGCGCCTTTGCGTAAGTCCTGAATTATTAATTATTAATTATCCTAAGCTGAAAAATGTAGTAGGTTAGGTAAAATGAAGCAAAACCAAACACCCCCTTTATCTCAACGAATGAACATCATCTTATGCCATAAAACCGCAGACTTCGACGCCCTGGGTGCCGCCGTCGGCCTAACTCACCTCCACCCAGGTAGTCGCCTCGTACTCGCAGGTGGTTGTCATCCCACTGTCAAACAATTTCTTGCCCTCCATCGAGACGAGTTTGCTATCATTGAACGTCGCTCGGTCAACCCAGAACAAATTCACTCCATATATATAGTAGATGTGCAAACCCGCTCCCGACTGGGAAAAACTGCCCAATGGTTAGACTTACCCCACCTCTCAGAAATTATCATCTACGACCACCACTGTGACATTCAAACCGATATTCCAGCGACCGAAACTCACATAGAAGCAGTGGGAGCTACCACAACCCTAATTACAGAAAAACTCCAGACTCTCAAAAAAAACACCCCCATTTTAACTCCAGCAGCAGCAACAATAATGGCACTTGGCATCCACGCTGATACTGGTTCCTTAACTTTTGACCACACAACCCCGCGAGACGCCAAAGCTTTAGCATGGTTAATGCAGCAAGGCGCAAGTTTACCAGTCATAGGCGAATACATCGAACCCGCTTTGTCACCCCAACTGCAAGAATTATTAAAAACAGCTCTGGAAAATTTACAACGCTCCACCGTGCGAAACTATCAAATAGGTTCCATACTCTTAAAAACAGATGAATACGTTCCCGGTTTATCCAGTTTAGCTTCCAGTTTGATCGACCTCACAGAAATAGATGCTCTCCTCCTCGCCCACACCCACTCCCTCAAAAATACAACGGAAAAAAGCTTAAATATTATCGGGCGATCCCGTATTCCAGAAACTAACCTCAACCAATTATTTCAACCTTTAGGAGGTGGGGGTCATTACCGAGCAGCAGCAGTTAGTTGCCGAGACTCCAACCCCGAAGCAACATTAGCAAAACTCCTAGAGCAACTAAAAAATCAAATTCCGCAGCCAACCACTGCCAGAAATTTGATGTCATCTCCCGTTCGTACTATTCCTCCCGAAACATCTATAGCAGAAGCTCACCGAATATTACTACGTTACGGTCATTCTGGTTTATGTACGGTAGACTCATCTGGAAAATTAGTGGGAATTATTTCTCGGCGAGATATTGACATCGCTCTCCATCATGGTTTTAGTCATGCTCCAGTCAAAGGTTACATGACACCCCAACTCAAAACTATTTCCCCAGAAACCACTCTCTCAAAAATTGAAGAATTAATGATAGCTTATGATATTGGGCGGTTGCCTGTATTGGAAAATAATTTTTTAGTGGGAATAGTCACCCGCACCGACGTTTTACGAGAACTGCATCAACAACAACGTCCCCAAAGTCAACAACTAGGGTGCATTCCCGGTGAAACTTGTAAATCTATTGCTGAACTTTTACAACAGCGTCTCGCTCCCCAACTCTGGCAACTACTCACCTGTGTAACTGAGGAAGCAGAAAAACGAGGTTGGGAACTATATTTAATTGGAGGAGGAGTTAGAGATTTATTGTTATCAAAATCTGATGAGACTTTATTATTAACAGATATAGATTTGGTTGTGGATGGTTGTCACTCTGACCAAAGAAAGGCAGAAGGTAGAGGGCAGAAAGCAGAAGGAAATAATAAGGCAGAAGGTAGAGAGCAGAAGGCAGAAGGGAAGGAGTTCGATGCTGAAGCCATAAGCAAAAGAAAGGCAAAAGGCACAGAGCAAAAATTTCCTGAAGAAAACCTTCCTCCTTCTGCTTCCTACCTCCTACCTTCTCACTCAGAATCTCCTTCTGAAGAAAACCTTCTGCCTTCTGAAAAAGCACCAGCGGTAGAGTTGGCAAAAGCATTGCAAAAAATCTACCCCACAGCACGTTTGGAAGTTCACGGACAATTTCAAACTGCTGCTCTCCTCTGGCACAACGATTTAGTATTAGACTCCCTGTGGATAGATATTGCCACTGCTCGCACAGAATTTTATCCCTATCCAGCAGCTAACCCAGAGGTGGAAGCAAGTTCCATTCGTCAAGATTTGTATCGGCGAGATTTTACTATTAATGCTTTGGCAGTACGACTGACGAAACCTGGTGTGGGAGAATTACTGGATTATTTTGGTGGGTTGTCAGATTTGCGAAGCCAACAAATTCGGGTGTTACACGCTAACAGTTTTATTGAAGACCCAACTCGCATTTATCGCGGAGTGCGGTTTGCTGTGAGATTGGGGTTTGAAATTGAATCGAAAACGGAGGAATATATTCGTTATGCGATTAATAGTGGAGTTTATGAGCGGGAAGTTGTGGGGAAGGGAGGAAAAAATAGAAGAGCGCCTGCTTTAGAAACTCGGCTGAAAAGTGAGTTAAAATATATTTTGCAAGCTCACTACTGGAAACCTGCGTTAAAATTACTGGGAAGTCTGGGGGCGTTGCGTTGTATTCATCATACTTTGGAGTTAGACCGCAAGTTGTGGCAGCAGGTGTGTTTGTTGGATAGGTGTTTACAACGTTTAGACTCTGAGAAAAATTTATCTCATTGGCAAATGCGGTTAGAGGTTTTGATTATTAGTTTGGAGTCGGAATATCGGGGTTTAGTGGGAAATAATTTACAGTTGCCTCTGGATAGTATTAAAAGGTTGGAAGAGTTGGAGTCAGCAAAGGTTAAGGTCATGAAGAATTTGCCAAAATGTCAAACTTCGAGTCAGGTGGTGTGGTTGTTGCGAGAATACGATTTACCAATGTTGATGTTGATTATTGTGCAATGTGACCGTTGGATGCGACATCGGGTTTGGCAATATTTGACTCAGTGGATGAATGTTAAACCTATTTTGAATGGAAATGATTTGAAAATCATGGGTTATCAACCAGGGCGACAGTTTAAGTTGATATTGGATGATATTTTAGCTGCCACTTTGGATGGGAAAATAAGCGATCGCTCTGAGGCAGAGGAGTTTTTGGCTAAATATTATCCTAGAGGAAGGGAGTAGGGAGTGTGGGAGGTGTGGGGAGTGTGGGCAGGGTGGACAGTATGGGGAGTATCACTTCTGAGTTCTGACTTCCAAAGGGAGATGTAGGAAGTTTGGGAGTGGGAGCATCTTGCTCCCCTACTCCTAAGCAAGGTACTCGCAATCTCAAAAGTCAAAATTTAGCGATCGCTTTCCTCCTAAAAATGAAAAATTATTCTCCTGCTAAATCTAAAACTCGTTGGCGTACATCTTGGGAAATCCACATACCAGAATTTTGTAAGCGTTCTACTGCAGGAGCTATTCGATCGAGCAATCCTTGAGATTTAGCTTCTAACAAAATTTTGAGAGTTCCCCAAACTGTAAAACCTAGATTTTGAGCTGCCCGTCTGGCTAATCCATCATCCAGTAATAGCAAATGTTGAGGATGAGAAATGGCTAAAGCTAAAACTGCTGATTCCCCTTTACCTAAGTCAAGATTGGCTATTTCAGGTGGGATAGTAACTGGTTCTATTATTTGCAGCCAAGGATAGATTACTAGATCGGGAACGTCAAAACCGAGGCGTTGACCTTCTGCTAGTTCTATAACTACTGCTTGGGGGATCCAAATACTATCGAATAAAATTTTTAACCAGTCTACAGAGTCTATTCTGTGCAAATATAGTAGGGGTGATGTATTACTGATGACTGCTGACATTTTCTGCCTCCAATTCTTGCAATTCTTGAGTTAAGGGAAAAACTTGATATTTCTCTAAGTTTATTAGGAACTCTACTCGTGACATTCCTGCTAGCTCGGCTGCTTTACCAGAGGATAAACGTGCCATTTCATAAAGTTTTACTGCTGCTAATGTCCGTAACTCTCCAGCAAATGTTGTTGCATCTGCGTTGGTTGCTACCAAAACTGATTCGGGGATTTCAATGGATATTTGCATAATGTATAAACGAAAACTACTATAATTATATAACAATAGGTATATTGCCTGTTCTTATTTTTTGCTTTTGCTGAAAAGTATGATTCTCTTAAATGACTTATCCGAAAATCTCCAGATTAATGATCCGGAAGAATGTCATACCATTAGTCCGGTGAGTTGGTCACAATACGAAATATTATTGTCAAAACTGGGAGAACAATCCTCCTACCGTATCAGTTATTTAGATGGAGTGCTAGAAATTATGGCTCCTAGTCGTCACCATGAAAGTAGAAAAACCCGTATTGGAACTTTGTTAGAGATTTACTTTATGGAAACCAATACAGAATACTTTCCCACAGGTTCCACAACTTTTCGTAAATCTGAACGAGAAGTTGGAGGGGAACCAGATGAGAGTTATTGTATTGGTACAGATAAAGAATTTCCTGACTTGGTAATTGAAGTAGTTGTCACTTCTGGTGGAATTAATAGGTTAGCTCTTTACCAAAAACTAGGGATACAAGAAGTCTGGTTTTGGTTTGAAGATCGCCTTGCTATTTACCATTTACGACAAGATGCGGAGCAGTTCGCTGCAACTTTTGGTTATGAAGCAATTAATCGAAGTGAAGTTTTACCTGAATTAAATATCGAGTTATTAACCGAATCTATTCAAAATCCAAGTCCTCTTGCTGCGGCAAAAGCATTTCGAGAAGGAATCAAAAATAATGGATAATTGATAATTGATAGGGTGAAAAACTATTTTTGATGTTTTTGATTAGGTTAAGACTTATATCATGTTCGGTTAAATAGTTATGATTAGGATATAGATCGAAGAGATATCTAAAACCCCTGAGATTGCTTCCTTCCACCAGTGTAAGTCGCAATGACTTTATTATAAGTAATCATCCGAACATGATATTACGCACCAAGCGCCATATTATAGTAGGGGCGAATGGTATTCGCCCTCTATAGATAGCGTTTTATCTCAGAATTTGCCTAAGTCTTGTAGGTGTAGCACAGACATCCTGCCTGTTTTTTATACCACAAGACAAAAGTAAGCGATCACCACTTTCAGTTATCAGTTATCAGTTATCAGTTATCAGCAAAGGCGTTGGCGGAGCAAGTGTGGCAGATATATCACTACTAAAACTACCCGTGCAATAGTTAATCCTCCTATGTATACTATTGGACAATAGTTGATTTTATTATCAAGAAAATTGAATTATATGCTACCCTAACCATTTTATCTAAAACAGAGTTGACACAAAACTACTATATTTAGTGAATCGCCGTTAACCCCTAAAAATAACCATATTTTTCATATTCTGCGTCAGTCTCGATTCTCAAAATAAACTATTGT
>NZ_JAYKGW010000060.1:0-4624 GCF_035285525.1 Okeania sp.
TCAGAAGCCACAAAAATGAACTCTGAATTTTCTAGATAAAGCTGAAAATTAAGAGATGATATTCTGACTACTTTTTCTATAATTATTATTACTCCTGAATTCTGGATTCTGGCTTCTGGCTTCTGGCTTCTGACTTGACAAAAAGATTTTTACGGTTCCCGATAAATCAGTAAACCCTAATTAAAAATTATACATTTTCTGATTCTTCTGTTTGACTAACAAATTTACTAATGAAACTAGAAACCAGAGATAAAACAATTGCTCCAATAACTGCCGGCCAAAAACCAGCTACTTCTAAACCAGGAGTAAAATATCCTGCTAATGAAAGAGAAATACCATTTACAACTAACAAAAATAATCCTAAAGTCAGAATTGTTAGAGGCAAAGTGAGAATCGTTAAAATTGGTTTAACTATCGCATTTACTAATCCTAAAACAATCGCTGCAACTGCAGCAGCAGGAATACTATCAACTCTCAATCCAGGCACTATAAACGCTGTAATTGAAAGTGATATAGTTGCCATTAACCAAGTCAAGAAAAAACTTCCCATAACTCTATGTTTTAACCTCATCTAGTAAAAAAATATGGTAACATTTTAACACATTCCTCCTACTATATCTTTTACAGTAATCAAAATTTTAAAAGTAGTATATAAGCATTTCCTGGGGAGGCTATCTTATAGCTGAAGGCTGAATGCTTCCTGGTAGAAATCGACAATTTTATTTGTAGTGAAAAATTATATCTACCCTAGAAAAATAACTCAGACTTTTTGCAGATATAGAAAACGAAAATCTGACACTTTTTTAGACTTAAAAAAGCACTTGTTCCTATATGTCAATGTTTGAAAATTTTATCAGTCAACCCTAATTATTAACCAGTAAAATATTAATTATTCATATTTTTACCGAAAAATAAAGATATAAAGTTACTCCTTAATAAAAAGAAAAAAATAATATTTTCTTGTATTAAATCCTCTACTTTTTAACCAGAGTTAATTATACATTAATGAATTCTCCCATTCTGATTCCCAAACTCTGGTAATTTAAAAATAATAGGACTTACGCAAAGAAACCCGGTTTCTCATAGAAACCGGGTTTCTGGGTTCGCCTCTGATAACTGATAACTGATAACTGAAATGGCCAACATTTGGGAACTAGACTTCTACAGTCGTCCAATACTTGACGAGAGACAAAAAAAACTCTGGGAACTACTAATTTGCCAAAGTCCCCTAGGTATTAATGAAAATATAGACTCCTTATATCGTTACTCAGAGTTTACAGATAACCAACAAGTAAACTCAATTTGGCTGCGGAGTGCCCTGGAAAAAGCGATCGCCCAAGCTCCTCAACCACCTGAAAAAATACGCTTCTTTCGGCGCCAGATGAACAACATGATTACCAAAGCTTGTGGAGAGCTGGCCATACCTGCAACCCTAAGTCGTCGGACTTATTTACTTAACCAGTGGCTAGAACAACGAATGAAAGAAGTTTATCCTACTTATTCTGGTTATCAAGCAGGAACAAATCCTTCCGCTCAATATATGAGTTCCGCACCACAACCTTTACCAGATGCCTTGATTGGAGAAAAGTGGACATTTGTTAGTTTAGAAGCAGAGGGTTTTAAAGAAATGTCAGAGTGGGATATTGATTTTGGAGAAGCCTTTCCTCTAAGTATGATGAATTTAGCACCTAATTCTTCTATTCCTGGTTTGATTATTTATTCGTCTAGGGCACAAGCTTTAGCTGCTTGGATGTCAGGGTTAGAATTAGCTTTTATCAAATTTAATTCAGATAAACCAGCTAGATTATTATTAGAAACTGGAGGTAATGACTCTTGGATTTTAGCTAATCTAAATAATCCATCAACTATTGCCGAAGCTAACAGATTTTCTGAAGCAAAATCAAAGGTAAAAAAGGTTCATTTTTTAGCAGTACAATCAAATCCAGAATCAGAATCATTTGCTGGTTTTTGGCTCTTACAAGAAGGTAATATTTAGGATTTATCTATTAAATATCAAAGCATTTACATTCTCAAGCTTGAGACTTTTTGCGACATGGAAAAGTTAGGTCTTTCATAATTTATAAATTATGGAACAGACTATATATAGATTGTGAAAAACTATAACGTTATAGTTTTGGAAATCTATAGATAGTAGCCTTACCTGAAATTGACTGTGGTTCATCTCAAAATATTTACACTCTCAAACTTGAGACTTTTTGCTACATAGAAAAATTAAGTCTTTCATAATCAGGACTTACGCAAAGGTACTATATATAGCGTATCTCGTAACGCACCGATACGCTATATATGTCGCGTAGCGTTTCGGCGCTTGAGCCGACATATAAAGCGGAGCTTTGCGGAACGCAAAACATACCCTACTAATAGCGTTCATGCGTAATTCCTGATATAATCTAGGAATTATGGAACAGACTATATAATATAGCTTGAAAAAATAACGTTACAGTTTTGGAACTCCATAGATGGAACAGACTATACATATAGCCTGAAAAACTGTAATGTTCCACACTCCCTACACTTCCCACACTTCTCACCCTTCCCACACCTGCCACACATTGGTACAATCCTACTAACAATTTTATTGTCAAAAATCAAAAATCCCAAACAGAATGTTATGACCGAATTAGCAGAAAAACTGCTAGAACTAGCTGCCAAAGCAGGTGCAGAGGCAGCAGAAGTATTTCAAGCACAGTCGCAGTCCCAGCCTGTATTTTTTGAAAGTAATAGACTTAAACAACTAGAAAGTACCCAATCAGAAGGCATGGCACTCCGACTGTGGCGAAATGGACGTCCAGGACTAGCTGTAGCTTATGGACCTGTAGAACCTACAGCTTTGGTAGAACGAGCCATATCTATAAGTAGTTTGAATGAACCAGAATCTATTGAGCTAACTTCAAAAGCCAAAAACCGTTATTATCCCAATCAAGGAATTTTTGTATCTGTAGAACAACTGATAAAGTGGGGAAAAGAAACGATCGCTTTAATTAGAGAATTTTATCCAGATGTGATTTGTAATGGAGAATGGGATTGTGAAGTTGAATCTATCCGTTTGATTAATTCATTAGGACTAGATTGTAAACATATAGATACAACTTTAAGTGGTTATGTAGAAACTGATTGGATTAGAGGTGACGATTTTTTAAATGTATCTGATGGTCAAATCCAAAGAAATAGCCTTGAACCCAAGAAAGTTGCTAACCGAATTTTACAACGATTAAGTTGGGCAGATAAAAATGTGCCATCTCCTAGTGGTAGAGTACCTATTTTATTTACAGCTAAAGCAGCAGATTTATTATGGAATACTATATCACTCGCTCTGAATGGCAAACAAATACTACAAGGTGCTTCTCCTTGGAGCGATCGCTTAGGAGAACTTGTGACTAATAAGCAAATTACTATTTCTCAACAACCAGAGGCAGGACCATTTAGTTGTCCTTTTGATGATGAAGGTACTCCGACTCGCTCTATAAAATTTATTCAAGAGGGTGTTTTACAACTATTTTATACAGACCGAACTACTGGCAGATTATTGGGTAGTGGGACTACTGGTAATGGGTTTCGACCAGATTTGGGTAGGTATCCTACACCAGAATTATTTAATTTTATGGTTGAACCGGGGGAGCGATCTTTACAGGAGTTAATCGGGATGTTAGATGATGGCATTATAGTGGATCAATTTTTAGGTAGTGGTGCTGGAATTTCTGGGGACTTTTCTATTAATGTTGAACTTGGGTATCGTGTCAGAAAAGGTGAAATAGTTGGTAGAGTGAAAAATACTATGATTGCTGGTAATGTTTATACAGCATTGAAGCAATTAATGGAGTTAGGAAATGATGGAGAATGGAATGGTTCTTGTTATACTCCTCATGTAATTGTAGAAGGATTATCTACTATTGGTAAAGTAGATTAAGGAAGAAGGAAGAAGGAAGAAGGAAGAAGGAAGAAGGAAGAAGGAAGAAAGAAAACTTTATATCAAATCCAGACAATTACCAGGACTAAAGCCATGAACGCTATTGGTAGGGTGTGTTTTGCGTTCCGCAAAGCTCCGCTTTATATGTCGGCTCAAGCGCCGAAACGCTACGCGCGCGGCATGTAAAGCGTATCTCGTAACTGAGCAATACTCCATATATAGTGCCTTTGCGTAAGTCCTGTTTTACCCGCTAGCGGGAAACCAGATTTAGAAGTACCAGATTTGAAAACTTTGGCAGATTTAACTTAAGGAGTCAGCAGTCAGCTATTACCTATTACCTTTTAAGGCAAATCTATAATTTCCGCCCATAAATATACATAGTTTGAAAACATTCAGATATAGAACCCCTAACCGTATCTTTGCAAAAGTGAGGATTAAAATACAGGAGTCAGGATACAGGAGTCAGGAGTCATAATTTCCCGAAATAGAATAGAGAAAAAAGTATAAAAATACCCCCATTATGCACCATCTCCCCCACTCCCCTACTTCCCTTTTTCTATTCCATCTTCCTTTGCCAAAAAAAGCATTTAATTTGGAACGTTGTTGGTTATCAACTCTAGCTAAAGATATATCTAAATAAGGAACCGTAGAATTAATAACTGGTTTTGTTTTTGCTTTCTTAACAGAAACTTTTTT
>NZ_JAYKGW010000061.1:0-87084 GCF_035285525.1 Okeania sp.
TTTTGAGTGGTTATGGAAAGATAATATTTGTTTGTTTGAGTTTGAGAAATTCTACTACAGGAAAACTTTCCTAAATTTTTCTACTGATTAAATTAGAAATTTTAATTTGATTAAGAGTTGAGGCTAAATTTCTGAAGTGGTAGTTGGAAGTGGTTATGGAAAGATAATATTTGTTTGTTTGAGTTTGAGAAATTCTACTATAGGAAAACTTGTCTAAATTTTTCTACTCATTATTTCTGAAGTGGTAGTTGGAAGTGGTTGTGGAAAGATAATATTTGTTAACACACAAAGCTTAAAGGGTTTTTCTCATAACACAAAGTGTCAAAAAACTACTAAATTAATCTTGAAAACTATGGACTTTTTCCCACAAAACTTGGAAAAATTTAGAACAATTAATAGCTGTAACTATTACCTATTGCTCCCTTATTCATTGCCTACCTTCACCAACAGAATTGTTCAGCAAGCTCTAACTAATATTATCTCTAGATTAAGTGCAAATTTCATCTTTTTTCAAGATTTATCTCTTCTTCCCTCTTCCTTCTTCCCTCTTCCTTCTTCCTTCTTACTTCATTTTTAGAGATATTTGATAAATCTTACTACGAGATACATTAATTTTTTCTGCAAGTTGACGACTAGCTTGAGAACGAGAAATTCCTTGAGCAAAAAGTTCTTGTAACTCCTCTTTAATAGTATCTTCTGATAATACTATTTTTTCTGCTTCAGCACCTGCAATAACAATCGTAAATTCTCCTTTTGGTTGATAATTTTGATAATGAATAATTGCTTCTTCAACACTTCCACGCCAAAATTCTTCATGGAGTTTTGTTAGTTCTCTTGCCAAAACTATTTTTCTATCTTTACCTAACATTTCGGCTAAATCTTCTAGAGTTTGTAATAACCTATAAGGAGACTCATATAAAATAATAGTTTCTGACGAATTAGATAATTTTTCTAATTCTTCTTCTCGTAGTTTAATTTTAGTAGGTAAAAAACCAATAAATATAAATTTGTTAGTCGGTAAACCAGAAGCACTTAATGCTGTAATACTAGCAGTAACTCCCGGTATTGGTACAACAGAAATATTCGCTTCCACACAAGCTTTTACTAACTCATATCCAGGGTCAGATATTCCTGGCATTCCTGCATCAGTTACTAAAGCTATAGTTTTTCCTTGCTTTAGTTTTTCTATTAATTCTGGTATGCGACTTTGTTCATTATGTTGATGGTAACTTAATTGTGGAGTTTCGATTTGAAAATATTGTAATAATTTTCCTGTATGACGAGTGTCTTCCGCTGCTATTAAATCTACCTTTTGTAATGTTTGAATGGCTCTAAATGTTGTATCCTGTAAGTTGCCTATTGGTGTACCAACTATGTAGAGAGTTGATAAATTTATTTCACTCATAATATTATGTCCGGTTGAATAATTAGACTTTGGTGGAAGGAAAGCAGCTATGCTGAAGCTTTTCTGACATTTAACCTTGATTTTATAAACAGACTATGCTAACGGACATGATATAATGACAATTACCATAAACTTTGCTATATTTGGATTTTCTATTAGACATCTCCAAAAATAAAAATTAAAATCAATTATCCCATACGAAATTATCAATTCTTCTTCCCTATTCCCTGTTCCCTCTTTTCTGGAGATGTCATATAGCAACCGACAAGGCGATTAGGACATGGACTGATGATAGATATCAGACTTTTCCAACTGTTCCCAGTTAAGTGTTCCCTGCTATGAATATTATTTGTTCGACCAAATGCTTGATAAAGTGGTAATTACGCTTATGAAGAACAGTAATTTTTCCAGTTTCCAAGTATAGCAAGAAGGCATGAGAAATGGTATGACTTGACTCTTCTACCTTCTTATAGTTATTCTGAATAAGAATGAAACATTTTTTTAGCTGAAACTCTTTGATAGTAAGAAATTATTGTCTCAGTCTAAACCAGAATGACTATATTTTCTTGAAATTTGATTGATAAATAAACAAAGTCATTTTAAAATATTGTAGGGACGTTCCATGGAACGTCCCTACACTGAATGAAAATTGCTTTAATATTTAATTTAATTAAGACTGCTAGTATATGATTCCCAGTCTGGACAACTTTCGTCTTCCACACCATAAGGGTGCATCGCACAAACTAATAGATTTCCTCCATAAGCTTGACCATGATAATGAGTACATCCTCTACAAGCTGGATGATTTTCTAATGTAGGTTTTACACGATCAACAAAATGATAGTCTACTTCTTCTTCCTGTGTCTCAACATCAAAGTCTAAGTAAACTTCAATTCTTGGTTCAATTAAATCATTGAGATACTCATCTAATTCTGCAATAATATTAGTCTGTATCTCTTCAGTAATTTCTTCAGAGAATTTTCCCCACTCTTCAAAAACTTCTGAAATTTCTTCTGCCATTTCATTAAAAAAACCCTCTACTTCCATCATGGCATTTTCTATTACTTCAAAGAAGTTTTTTGACCAATCTTCCATTATAATCTCTTTCGACTTTCCTTCAAAATTTTGACTACTAATAAAATTCCTTCAATCTTGCTCTGATTTGGGAATATAAATTTAGTCTTTTTGTAAATGATGTAATTCATCTTGCAACTTCTTTATTTCTTGACGCATTCTATCTACTTCTGTAGAACTATCGTCTTCTGAAATAATTTCTATACGGCGTGGTTCATTAGGTCTTGTTTCCGAATATGAATCTATAGGTCCTTGCTCCATAGATTTATTCATCATATCTTCCACAAATCTACGAGCTTCTTCTGTGGTCATTTCACCACGCTTAACCATTTCATCTGCCAGCTTTTGGGTTTCTGTCCTTAGTTCTGCCAACTTCTCGCTAGCTTTCTCACCTGCATAAGAAGCTAGTCCCACTCCTAGATAAACAGCCCTTTGAAAAATTCCTCCCAAATTATCCATAATATGTTCATGGCTCCTTTAAATTGGGTGACCCGGAGTCAACGCCTACTATAAGCATCCCGTGTTGCTGCTACCTTCCGGTCCTGACAAGGTTTAGGTGTTATGGTCGCGATGGTCCGAATCGTTTATTACTATAACATAAATTTTCATTCTGCAACTATATACCACTGATAAATTTCATAAGTTACGCAATTATTTTTAATTAGGGGGTCTTCGGCTACTATTTTTTCTGCTTCTGCCATAGATGCAGCCTCAAATAGCAGCATTCCGCCTCCCTTTTTTGCCCAATAACCACTTTTGGCTTTATGTCCTTTAGCAATTAATTCTTGGACATAAGCTATATGGTCTGGCACATACTGGTCAAATATTGGCTTTTCTACTATACCTTTTTCTATTTTGGCAAACCAAGGCATTTTATTTTTTAAATTTTAATTTTATGGGTTTATCTAAACGTTTATTATTTGTGGCTCTTGTGCCACCAGAAAATATTCAAAACCAAGTTACGAAAATTAAGGAATATTTTGCTCAAGAATATAATAGCAGTCATGCTTTAAAGTCTGTACCTCATATTACTTTACAACCTCCTTTTAAATGGGCGACTGAAAATTTAAGTTTGGTGCAGGAGTCGTTAGAGATTTTTGCTCAAAAATGTTCTACTTTTCCGATTACTTTGTCTGGTTTTTCTGCTTTTCCTCCTCGTGTTATTTATGTTAATGTTGTGAAAACTCCAGAACTTTTAAAAATACAAAAAGATTTAATTGAGTTTACAGAAACTACTTTGGGAATTGTGCATCCCCCTTCAAAAATGCGCCCTTTTTGTCCTCATGTTACTGTAGCTTTTCGAGACTTAAGTAAACCAAATTTTCGATCAGCTTGGTTGGAGTTTAGGGAGCGATCGCTTCACTTAGAATTTACAGTTTCTCAGTTAACTTTATTAATTCATAGTGGTAGAGGGTGGGATATTTGTAATGAGTTTGCTTTTTCAAAATTAAGGGAATAAAAATATTGATTTTTTCTGTTAAAATAGACTTGTAATTAATTGATAATAAGACATTGTTTTGGATTATAAATTTAATTGGTTGATAACTAAAAAAAAGCAAAATATTGGCAAACAAAAATTTAATTTATGTTTGGCATCAACTATTTTCCACGATTCTTATCAATTAACAATTTATGCTGAATAATATAGTCAAAATTAAGATGAATGAAGCAGGTATATTAAGGTTTTTTGTCGATACCTTTAAAGAAAGAAATAAATCAGGGCTATTTCATTCTAAATGCTATGATATGTATGTTAATTTAGAATCAAATTAACATACATGAGCAAAGTAGCTATTTTTAAAGCTTTTGAAGAAATGCCCGACTCTAGACGAAAACAAGGAACTAGACACTCCCTACAATTATGTTTAGCTTTGTTTACTCTCGCAGTAGCTGCGGTAAATCAGGGATTTTTGGCCATAGGAGATTGGCTAAAATATCATCATCAAGAATTGAAAGACTTGTTCCATGTTGAGGGTATTCCCTCCTATAGTGCTATTAGAAGAGTATTACTCCAAGTTGATTATCTTGACTATGCTGGCACCTTAGCGAACTTTTTTTGGTGTGAAGCCAGAAGTAGGAGAAACCATTAGTCTGGACGGTAAAACCTTGAAAGGTTCTTATCTAACTCAAGAAGATAATCCTGAAAGCGAGCCACATCCAGCTATTACTTTAGTAACTTCTTACTTAGTGGAAAGGGGACTAATATCGCCTTAAATACAAGTAGAGCCAGGCAGTAACGAAATTACAGCCTTACCAAATTTAACTAGGAGTTTGGCTGTGGAGGGAGTAGTCTTCTCCTTTGATGCTTTGAACACACAAAAAAACCCTTCAAACGATTCGCGAAACCTCAAACCATTATCTAGCTGCTGTTAAAGGTAATCAACCAACTCTTTATAGCCAGATGGCTACCTAATTTGAGCCTAGCGAATCTTGCCAGACACTCAACAAAGCCCATGGACGAATCGAAAAGCGTCTGGTGGAAATTATGAGAGTAGATCCAGATGATTACCCTGACTGACCTGATATCAAAACTATTATCAGAGTACATAGGCACAGAAGTCTGACTCATCAAGCTGAAGAGGAAACCTGTTACTATATTACTGATTTAACTGAATCAGCCATATCTTTAGGTGAAAGAAGTCGTGGTCATTGGGTTGTGGAAAATAGGCTTCACGTTAGTTAAAGATGTGACTTTTGGTGAGGATCGTTCTCGAATCCGCACTGGGTTTCTGCCTCATTTGTTGGCGATCGCTCGTAATTTAGCTATTAATCTTTATCGTCAGGCAGGTTTCACCAATATTGCTCAAGCTCAACGATTATGCAGTTATGGCCTTAAGCATATTCTCGAACTTTTTAGAATGAAATAGCCCTGATATAATTCTGAGAATAAGAATTAAAATTATAGCTCAAACCCGCCCCTACCCCATGCACCATTTTTCGGTGTAATTGTAAGTAAGATAAATTCAAAAGTTTTTCTGAGGCGATCGCTAAAAAACCAACCTTTCCTCATAAATTTGTATAGAGGTTCCGAGAAACTTCCATACATTCTTTTTTCAGATATATCTAATTTGGTCTATGAATAATTTTCTCCACTATTCGTTGCTTCATCTTCCCATCAATGCCAATTAAACGAACATAATCATTTTGAAGTTTTCCGTGGATTTGGTTTTTTTTATCTAAAATCGAAAGTTTTACCACAACTGCGATATAATTAATAGTCATGCTTCGAGTGTATAAGCTTGCTTGAAAAAGACTTTAACAATTGTCAAGAGTAAGGAGCAAATTCGATATTACTTTCTGAATTAATTTATAAGTATAAAAATAAAAATACTACTTTAGTTCAGCTAGAAGTTAAGTTTGGTGTTTACCCTCCTTCAAAAACAGAGAAAAAACTTGTTATAGTCATTCTGGTTTAGACTGAGACAATAATTTCTTACTGTTAAAAGGTTTCAGCTAAAAAAAATGTTTCATTCTTATTCAGAATAACTATAGTTGTTATGTTTATGAGGATAGTGCATCTGTAGATTCAATAGAGATCGTGAAGCTTACTGACTCTTTTAATATTACAATAAAAGGCTTTAAATTAAAGGAATTTGTCAAAGAGCAATACTGGGTATTAATAGATTTTTTTCATGGGCAACCTGGAGGAGGAGAAAGAGAAATTTGCTATACTAGAGAAACTGCTTTAGAACTTCAAAGCTTTAAAGAAATTTCTTCAAAGCTAAGTATTAGTTGATCTCAAAAAGTAGGAGTTTATTTTTTTAAGTTAAGAAATGAGATATCCAATTAGTTAAGTAGATTAACAGGTGAGAGAGTTACTATTTCTGACAAAACTTCTAAACAACATATAACAAAAATACTACCCCAACCTTTTGAATGGTATTTTGTCATCTACCAACTAATTGATGTATATACAATTAATGCAGTAAAATACACGCCAAAAAACTATAACATTTATTTCATGTCAAATGAAAAAAAAGAGTATGAAGACTATAGAGAAAAGTCAAAAAAACAAGAAGCAGACTACTTAGCTAAAATAAATTTTGAATCTGGGTTAAAGAAGCCTAGTTATGTGTCTGACTTTAACTTTAAATCAGAGACTTTTGAAGTTACAACTCTTTATTTTGGCGATAAATGTTATCCCCCATTAAAGTAAACTATTTCAGCTGTGGTGCAATATAAAGTTCCACTGATTAACCACAATATAAA
Source organism: Okeania sp. (assembly GCF_035285525.1). Lineage (GTDB taxonomy): Bacteria > Cyanobacteriota > Cyanobacteriia > Cyanobacteriales > Microcoleaceae > Trichodesmium. Next base: position 6,689 of record NZ_JAYKGW010000061.1, read on the forward strand.
AAGATGAAAAATATTGGTAAAAAATCTACTTCTATCCCTACTATTAATTTTTTCCTCAAGTAGTGCTAATTTCTGCAGTACATTTATGTGTATTTTTGTCAATTATCAGTTAAATAGGGTGGAGAAAATTAGTTAGTCATCCTTCCAGCAATAAAGAGTGATCGCCACCTAAAACAACAAGATAATAAGGGTTTACAAGTTTATTTTTTGATTAAGCAATAAACCTCCTGTGGAGTATAATTAAATTTACCATATCACGAAATTGGGAAAAATCGCTGAAAGTATTGAAAATTTGTTAGTTTATCTAACGATATTATTATTAGGGATTGATGATAAAGTTTTAAAATTTAAAAGACATAACCTAAAAAGTATAATTAAAACTTGTTAAATATCTCTGAACATTATTGAGGCAAACATTTTGAGAAAAAAAGACATCTATAATATGTAGATGTCTTTCTTAAATACGGATATTTTAGATAATAATGTACAAGGAGTGAAGAATAAAATTCTTATGGTGCAGTCATCTTGCTTGGGAAAAGATGAAAAATATTGGTAAAAAGTTTACTTCTATTCCTACTATTAATTTTTTCCTGATGCAATGCTAATTTCGGAAATACATACAAATGTATTTTTGTCAATTGCCAGTTAAATAGGATGCAGAAAATTAGTTAGTCATCCTTCCAGTAATGAAGAGCGATCGCTACTAAAACAACAAGATAATAAGGGTTGACAAGTTTATTTTTTGATTAACCAATAAACTCCCCTTTGATTATAATTAAATTTACCATATCACGAAATTGGGAAAAATCCCTCAAAGTATTGAAAATTTGTTAATTTATCGAACGATATTATTATTAGGGATTGATGATAAAGTTTTAAAATTTAAAAGACATAACCTAAAAAGTATAATTAAAACTTGTTAAATATCTCTAACTACTATTCAGATCGAGGTTTTGAGAAAAAAAAGACATCTATAATATGTAGATGTCTTTCTTAAATACGGATATTTTAGATAATGATGTACAAGGAGTGAAGAATAAAATTCTCATGGTGCAGTCATCTTGTCTGGGAAAAGATGAAAAATATTGGTAAAAAGTCTACTTCTATTCCTACTATTAATTTTTTCCTGATGCAGTGCTAATTTCTGAAATACATATAAATGTATTTTTGTCAATTACCAGTTAAATTAGGGTGGAAAAAATTTGCAATATGAAATTGTTTGTGACAAAAAAATGTAGGGGTTTGGTCTCCAAACCCCTACGAGCAAAATATTACAACCTATGCACGGATTGCTATATCAAGTTCTAATTGAAACCCAACCAAGAAAGTAAACCTTCTCTGGTAAAATATTCAATTGCTAAAGTCAACACAAAGCCAATCATTGCTGCTCTACCATTTAGACGTTCTGCATATTGGTTGAATCCGAACTTTGGCTCATTTAAGTTAGGAGTAGTAGTAGGTTTTGGTTCTGTCATTATTAATTGGCCTGAAATTTAATAGTGTTTCTTAATAGAGTTGTTTCTTTACAATTCTTAAATATATTCTAAAAGGAGTTAACTGAACGTCAAGCATATCTGTGTAAAAATTTTAAAGAAGTTAAAAATATACCAGCAGAAGAAATATGTCAAATTCATCAGACTCAACTTCTTCCTTGCCTCCTACAGTTAAACAAGTAGCCCAAGCTCTCAGGTTAGGTGGTTGGGCTTGCTTTTGGGTACAACTTGTGTTGGGGATAATTTCTGGCATAATTTTTCTGTTTGCTGTAGTGGCTTTACCAGGTCAGAAACCTGGAGCAGGTTCAGGAGGTGGATTATTTTTTGCTGTTTGTGGACTTGTGGTACTGTCATTTAGTATTTACTTGGCCTTTCGTTATACTCGTTTAGCCAGAGATTTGCGATCGCCTACACCTTCTTTAAGGCCAAGTAGGGCAGATACAACTCAACAAGTGAAAAGGACTTTAATTGCTAATCTGATTGGTATGAGCCTAACTTTATTTGGGGCAGAAGCAATGGGGGGAATTTTGTTAGGTAAGTCATTAGCTAGACCACAAATATTGATTGAAAGCACTGCTAATCTGAGAGAGTTTATTCAACCACTAGACATTTTTATAGTTTTGGGTAATACTCACATGATTGTAGCCCATTTTATTGGAATCGTAGTAGGACTATTATTGCTTGACAGGGTTTACAAGTAGTCAACTGAATAATGGACAATTGATAATTAGGGTTTGCTGATTAAATCTAAAAGGATTAACAGACAAAGCTTAAAGGCTTTTTCTAATCACAGAGATTTTCAAAAAACTACTCAATTAACCTGGAAAATTCTGGATTTTTTCTCACAAAACTTGGAAAAATTTAGAACAATTAATGGCTGTAACTATTGCCCCCATAGCATTGCCCATTGCCTACCTTCGCCAACAGACTTTTTCAGCCAACCCTAATTAATTTTCAAAGGTTTAAAGCCTCTGCTTTTTAGGAGCGATAATTAGCCGAGTTTCCCCTATAGTGGGATGGCATACTTCGGATCGGAGTGGCTCTTCTATTCCCTCCTTGACGCTACACATTTCATGGCCCGCAGCCTTCACCAAGTTGGGGGTTAGCTAAACTCCATATCCAAATTTACTAAGAAAAAAGAAACAAGTCCACACTTGGTTCAATCTTCTCAGTTTTAACTTGAAGCAATTAAGTAGGTAGGTGAAAAAATTTATAAGTAAGTCCGCAGCTACTGTAACGAAGTGAAAAGAAGCAATATAATCGGTTTCAACTGCTTTAAAATTTTGTTACATAGTGACGTTGTATTCACACCAACATACTTAATTTATTATTAATATATCTATAAAATATCAATGCTTAGTGATAAAAATATTATTTATTATACAATTTTTCATGCATTTTTGCTATACTCAGGAGTTGCTGAAGAAATCTAAAAGCATTTATATATAAAGCTTTTAGCATTTTTAGGTATCAAAAAAGTACCAGCTTTTAGGTATCTCATTTTTGGCTCACGGGAAACAGAAAAATCAAAGGACAATTCTTATTCTTACCTCCTCTAAATTTCTCCTGAGTCCTGACTCCTGAGTCGTGACTCCTGATTTCTGACTCCTACCCTTACTAAAAGAAAAGACTGAAGAAGTGCCAACCCTACTTAATAAGCTGGCAAAATCACTTTTCTTCATAACCGGAATTATCATTATATCAAGCATTTGCTCAAACAGATAATATTTATAAATAGAAAACCGAAATATAGCAAAGTTTATGGTAGTTTGTATTACTTCTGACTTCTGACTTCATTCCTTTTCTTGGTCTTTTCAGGCCCAAATTATAATTAAAAACTAAAGAAGTCAAAAAATCTACAGAAATTAGACGTTTCATCGCTCCATATCACCCAAGTACAGATTAGAATAAACCAGTGAAAGCTAGATTATATGAGGTTTTCAGCAAAAAAAAATCCTGATGTTATTTCCAAGACTCATGCTTATGATAAGTAAGAGAATAGGGGAAAGCATTATCATTCAAAGGATATGAGGTTTTGCTAATAAAAAAGGTTGTAGGGGCAGGTTTTCATGTTAAACTAACCAGTTTCACATAAAGCTAGCTAAACCCGCCCCCCCACAAAAAGCCAAATAGTAAAACATCCATATACCCAAAGACCTTACTGGCTGGAATTATGGATTTATTAAATTGCTAAATAAACCCTGCTAGAATACCTTGTCCAACATAAAAAGGAGTATCTAAATGAACAAAGGTGAATTAGTTGACGCAATTGCTAAAAAAGCTGAAGTTACTAAAAAACAAGCCGATGCTGTACTAAGTGCAGCCCTAGAAGCTATCATGGAGGCTGTGGCAGAAGGGGATAAAGTTACCCTAGTGGGCTTTGGTTCATTTGAATCAAGAGAACGCAAAGCACGTGAAGGTCGTAACCCTAAAACAGGGGACAAAATGGAAATTCCTGAAACTACAGTCCCTGCCTTTTCTGCGGGTAAATCTTTCAAAGAGTTAGTGGCCGAAAGAAACGGTAAATAATTATTATCCAGCTTTGACTAAACCAGTACACGGAGGAAATTTAGCTTGGGCGGCCACAATAGCAGGTTGTCCAACATCTGCTATTATTGATTTCTCGGCTAGTATTAATCCTCTAGGGCCACCTAATTCGGCGCTCCAAGCTATTCAAAGCAATATCAATCAACTGAGAGCTTACCCAGACCCTAGTTATCAGGAGTTAAAGAAAGCTATAAGTTTGACTCACCCTCCTCTGACTCCAGAATGGGTTTTGCCTGGCAATGGTGCAGCGGAATTATTAACTTGGGCAGCTCTAGAGTTGTCAAAGCTGGAAACAACTTATTTATTAGTGCCTGCTTTTAGTGACTATTGGCGTGCCTTGAAGACTTTTGCAGCTAATGTAGTTGAATGTCCCCTGGAAATAGGGGAATGGAAATTAGAACAGTTAGCAATAAAATCTGATATAAGCAAAGGACTACTACTTAATAATCCTCACAACCCTACGGGAATGTTGATGGAGCTAGAAAGTATAGTCCCTTTTTTAGAGAAGTTTGGTTTGGTAGTGGTAGATGAAGCATTTATGGATTTCTTGCCACCACCCCAACTTGAAAGTTTAATTCCACTGGTGACTAAATTTGACAATTTGGTTATTTTACGCTCTTTGACTAAATTCTACAGTTTACCTGGACTAAGGATAGGTTATGTAATTTCTCATCCTGAACGCCTTCGGAAATGGGAAAAATGGCGCGACCCTTGGTCTGTAAATAGTTTAGCTATAGCTGCTGCTCAAGCAGTTTTAGAGGATAAAGTTTTTCAGGAGCAAACTTGGAATTGGTTGTCAAAAGCTTGTCCTCAACTATTTCAGGGTTTGGCAGAGTTACCAGGTTTACAACCTTATTCTGGTGCAGCAAATTTTTTATTGGTCAAGTCAGAAAAATCTGTTGACCAGCTACAGATTAAATTACTAAAAGAATATCAAATTTTGATTAGAGATTGTTTGAGTTTTGCTGAATTAGGCGATCGCTATTTTCGAGTAGCTGTCCGTACCCAAGAAGAAAATCAAAAGTTAATTGATGCTTTAGCAAAAATTTTATAGAGAATAGGGAGTAGGGTTGTTTCAGTTATCAGTTCTCAGTTCTCAGTTCTCAGTAGCTCGTGAAATAAGAAATTAGTATATTAAATTTTGGCGTTGGTGAATCAAGCTATGAATTAAGGTATGATTAAAATCAATCAAGATTACTATAGTCTCAAATCATGGAATGTCCCGAATGTAAATCTCATCATATCCGCAAAAACGGAATTAATCGGCAAGGGAAACAAAACTACATCTGTGTTAATTGTTCTCGTCAATTCATTGATAATTATCAATTAGAACAGGGCTATTCTAACGAATTTAAACATGAATGTTTAACAATGTATGTCAATGGTATGGGAATTAGAGCGATCGCTCTTGGTCAAAAAAATTCACCACGCCACTATAATCAATTGGATTAAACAAGTGGGTGAGTTATTGCCCAATAGTTATTCGACACTACTGGACTCCACAGGTGGGAGAATTAGATGAACTGGAGACTTTTGTCGGTAAAAAAAAACAAGATTTGGATATGGACTGCGGTAGATCATTTTAAGAGAGGTATTTTAGAGTGGGTGATTGGAGATCATAGTGCAGAAACCTTTGAACCGTTGTGGGCACAGGTAGAAAAGTGGAACTGTTATTTCTATGTAACAGATGGATGGAAAGTATATCCACAGTTGATTTCAGAGGGGGATCAGATTATTAGTAAAACCTATATGACCAGGGTCGAAGGAGAAAATACAAGACTAAGGCACCCTGAAAGCCAGACTACACCGAAAAACTTTATGTTATTCAAAGTCGGTGGAAATGTTGAAGTATTCTGTCCGTTTACTGATTCATTATCTTTATTGGAAAGATGTTCCAGTTCCTTATCGTTCATAGCTCAATTCACCAACGCCTAAATTTTTAGGTAGTTATGTACAAGTAGTGATATTTGGATAAAAGGGCAACTATGGCTCTTAGATTATTTAGTATGATAGATAAATTATGGCATAGAAATTGCCAATTATTTTCCCCTAGTGCGAGCATCCTGCTCGCACGAGTCTATCTCACCAAACTGAGAAACCCGGTTTCTTAAAGAAACCGGGTTTCTTATGTCTCCCCCTCTCCGCGTCTCCGCTTCTTCGTACTTCCTCTTTATTCTTAATAAATTATGATTGATTATGATGTAGTAATTATAGGTGGAACAATCACAGGTATTTATGCTGCTATTACCGCAACAAAATTTCAAGGACGTGTTGCTCTTGTACAACCTCCTCTTGCAGAAATAAATACAAATAATTCCCCAATTTTTGATAATACTCAAGGATTTCATCACTACAAAATTATCAATCAAATAGCAAATTTTGTTGAACAGATACACCACAAACAACAGTTCGGTATTTATCAAGAAAGTGATGATTTGGGAGAAATTTCAGTTAATTTTAAAGAAGCAAAAAAGTATGCTAATTATGTAATTAATAATCAATTAGCAAAATATGAACCTGCGGTTTTAGCAACTTTAGGAATAGATGTAATTTTTAGTGAGGGAAAATTTGTAGATCGACCTCATCTATCTTTTGTTGTTAAAGGCAGACATTTACGTTCACGGAAATATTTATTAGCTACTCCATCTCAACCTTTAATACCAGAAATTCCAGGATTAATTACTACTGGATTTATTATTCCCCAAAAAATTGAACAACTTTCTAAACAACCTCAAAGTTTAATAGTTATTGGAGGTGATCCTAGTGGAATAGAAATAGCACAAACTTTTTGTCGGTTAGGAACTAAAGTTACGATAGTTGTCAAAAGTTCTTATATTTTAGATAAGGAAGATTCAGAAGCAGCATTTTTAGTTCAAGCTCAGTTAGAGGCGGAAGGTATTAGAATTTTAACTAAAACTAAAGTATCTGAAGTTAGAAAAATAGAGGATAAAAAATTTGTTTTAGTAGGAGATGAAGTGATAGAAACTGATGAAATTATTTTGGCAGCAGGTAATAAATCAAGTTTAGAAAATTTTAATTTGGAAGCAGTGGGAGTGAAGTTTAAAAATAATAAGTTGTTGTTAAATAAAAAGTTGCAAACGACTAATTATCGGATTTATGCTTGTGGAGATTTATTAGGAGGATATTCTTTTCCTCATATTGCTAATTATGAAGCTAAAATAGCAATCAAAAATATTCTGTATTTACCTATTTTTTCAGTTAACTATAATAGTATTCCTTGGGCAATATTCTCAGAACCACAATTAGCAAGAGTTGGTTTAACTGAACAACAAGCTAGACAACGTTATGGAGAAAATGTATTAGTTTGGCGAGAAAATTTTAAAAATATTGCTCGGGCACAAATTTTGAGCAAAACAACAGGATTTTGTAAAATTGTTGGTCATCGTAATGGGAAAATTTTAGGAGTTTCCATAGTAGGGAATCAAGCAAGTGAAATAATTCATGTTATGGCATTAGCTATTCGTCAAGAAATAAAAATAGAGGCGATTGCTGAATTACCTAATGTTTGGCCGACAATATCAGAAATTAATGCTCAAACAGCAACAGCATGGTTAAGGCAAAAACGAGAAAAAAATCAAATACTTAAAGATTTGCTAGAAAATTTATTTCATTGGCGACGTTCATTCTAGAGGAAGCAATAACTAATCAGGAATAAGTAATCAGGAATAAGAAAATTGTGCTAAATTTAAAGTTATAGGTTAAGAGTAAGATGCCCGTACTTGTAGAAACAAATTCTATAGAAAAAAGATAATAAATAACATCGAAACTCCAATTTTTATGAAACGCCAAGATATAACTTTAGGTGACACACTATTACGAATAATATTATAAGAAGTAATAAATAATAAGTAAGAAGTAATCAGGAAGAAGAAAATTGTGCTAAATATAAGGTTATACGTTAAGAGTTAAGATGCCTATACTTGTAGAAACAAATTATTGAAAAAAGATAATAAATAACATCGAAACTCCAATTTTTATGAAACGCCAAGATGTAACTTTAGTTGACACACTATTTAGCATTTCCTTTCTTACGGAATGCTTCGCAAATAACTATCAGCCGATAACTGATAGCTGAATGGTTACTTAATAATGAGTTATATTATGTCCGGTTGAATAATTAGACTTTGGTGGAAGGAAGGCAGAAGGTAGCTATGCTGGAGGCAAAAGGTTTTATCTCATTTTCACCTGAATTTTATAAACGCTCCGATGCTACCGGACATGATATTAATAACAAATAGCTGATAGTTGATAGCTGATAGCTGAATGCTTACTTAATATTGTTTAATTGCTCTTTGCATAGCTCGTTTATCATCTCGACGCTTAATAGTTTCACGTTTATCATAAAGTTTTTTACCTTGAGCTAAACCAATATCAACTTTTACCCAACCATGTTTAAAATACATTCTTAAAGGTACTAAAGTTAATCCTTGTTGTTCTACTTTTCCTATTAGTTTCTGAATCTCTTGTTTATGTAATAATAACTTTCTACTACGTCGAGGTTCGTGATTAAAAAAATCTCCTGCTTTTTGATATGGAGAAATATGAACATTAAGTAACCATGCTTCATTATGACGAATTAAAGCATAACCATCCCGCAAGTTAACTTTACCTTCCCGGATTGATTTTACTTCTGTTCCTTGTAATGCCACCCCAGCTTCATAAGTCTCTAATATGTGATAATTAAATCTTGCCTGACGATTATCAGCAATTAGTTTTTGCCCTTCACCACTTTTTTTACTCATAATTTATTCTACTTATTTTTTTATCCTATATTAGCATTCAGCTATCAGCTTTAGACATCTCCAGAAATAAAAAATCGAATCAATTATCACGACAAGAAATTATCAATTCTTTCTTCCCATTGCCTATTGCCGATTGCCTCTTTTCCGAAGATGTCTTTTTTTTAAGAGTCAAGCAAAAATTGCTGATAACTGATAACTGAAAAAGAATCAAGCAAAAATTGCTGATAACTGATAACTGTTAACTGATAACTGAATTAAGCGTAATCGCTGTAAAATAACCATCTTAGAATTAATCACTGAAGTTCGAGCTACTATTCTGCCTTGAGAGTTAATTAGTGCTAATTTAGCAAAGTCTAAATCTTGCACTTCTTCAAACATTTGAGTAACTAATTTATCTTGTTCCTCTTGAGTCATTTCATACCAACTATCACTCACTTCAGCAATTAATAAATTAATGGGAAAATCAAATTTTAAAGATTCAACAATTCCACCACCATATTCATTAACTAAATCATCAATCTGATTCTGAATTGATACCAGAAAAACTTGCTCTGGTGTTAATTTTGGAGGTTCAGGTACAATGGACTCTAGAAAATCAGGAGCTTCAGGCAATGTCAAATCAGAAATTTCCTCATTTTCTTTAGAAAGTAAAGACTCTGCCATAGCGATCGCCTCTGTTGATTGAGATTCAACTACAGAAATATCTGCTACTTCAGTAGTAGGTTTGTTAGAAGAAAAAGAAACAAAAATAATTACCAAAATTAGGACAAAAATAGCAGTAATCGCCCCAGTCAATAACCTATCAGAAAGCTTCTGATTAACAGACTCTGGTAGAAAGGAACGAACTAACCCGAAAACTTGCTGCCCAAATCCAGGTTTCGGTACACCTGATTCATTCTCAGTAATAGGTTGTTCTTGAGGTTGAGTTTCAGAAGCAGCAGAATAAGTTTCAGTTGTTTCCTGGGAAACTGCTTCTGTATCAGGTTGTTGGAAAATTGGTTGATTTGATTGGTATTCTGACATTTTTTTATATCTTTTGAACAAAACACAATGGATAATTGATAATTAGGGTTTGCTAATTAAATATCAAAGAATTGATTAGTAAAAGTTTAAGCAACTTTAGGTCAGAAAAAAGTACCAGCTTTTAGGTCTCTAAAGCACCGTTCCCGAAAAATCAAAAGTCACGACTTTAAAGAAACTAAAGGTAGAAAAATCGAAGAAAAATTATTTTTCCTACTGCTTCTATCTTCTCACCCTCCACGCACTTTCCACAATTCCCAGACTTCCCAAACCTGGAGACGTCAATTAACCACTTCATTAACTGGAAAACGATCTATCAACTGCATTGCCCGACAAGCATTCCGTTGCAAAACATCAGATAAATGAGGCACATGAGGAATTTGAGACAAAAAATCCAAAGTCCGACGTAAAATCCGGACAACATCTCCCTCATCCAAACTTGTACTTGCCACCAACTCCTGCCATTCCACCCCCAGTGCCCACTGTTCCACCAAACCAATTACATCTCGTTCCCACCAAACAGGTAAAGCTGCCCCATATCGATATTGAACCTGAATTAACTGTTGTCGTAAACCACGCAAACTAGCCAAAACTTCTTGTACCTCAACAGACAACTCATAACGAGTCCAACTATCAGGTCTACTAATCTCCGTCACCAAACCAGCACAAGCAGCAGCCAAATGATGAGGGTCAAGTAGTTCCAAAGCACCAGACATTAACGCTAAACCAAGCCATAATTCATTATCGCCCCTAATTGCAGCACAAGCTTGACCAATATTCGTCGGCTTAACTCCATGCAGACAACCAAAATACTGCAAAATTTCAATTAAATTAAGAAACTCTTGCCAATGACGTGCCAATTTATCCTCCAAACTGGTTTGGCGGTCTTCTATTTCTTCCTTCAACATTTCCATCCGTCGCCAACCTTTTATTATAGTCCGAGGGTTTCCCCACTCCCTCAAAGGATGTTCCTCACTTTGGGCTTCTACTATTACCACTTTCTGTATTTGTGCTAAAACTTCTGGAGGTTTTACTGGTAGACCTACTACTGGAATTTGTTGAGCCAAAGCTAGAGAAAATTCATCTCCTTTGCGACATTGCCCCAATCTCAAATCAATTTCCACAGGCAATTCCATATCATCCACAGCAATCAAACGTGGCAAATCTGCCTGTAAAGCCACAACATCCATTGCTGCCACCACATACCACCGATTATCCCCTCCCAAACACAAGAAATAAAGAGATTGACCAGAACCAGGAATTTTTGCCACCAAGACCGCTGGTATTGGTTCTGAAGTAGATTTTTTAGCAGTAGGAACGTGCTTTCCTTTCAAACTAACTATAGTTCCCAAGACAGCAAAAGATAAAGATAAAGAAATTTCTCTAATCCTGGTTTCTTCTGCTTGCCTTTCCAAAATTTTCAGCAGTCGTTTTTCCTCCTTTAGTTTTTCCTGTAACTTTTCATAACTTGCCAGTAATTTTTCTAGATTAATCCAATCATTCTCTTCATAAATTCCTAACTTATTCTCAACAGAAATCAATTCCTCTAACCTTTGGTCAATCACTTTTTGCTCTGGCAATAGAGATAGGGAAGATAAATACTGACCAAAACTGCGTTCTACTAAATCTTTTGCCTCCTCCAAAGTATGAGTTTGGAGTAAATTCAATACCATACCATAACTAGGAGTAAACTGACTTACTAGAGGATCGGCTCCCGCAGTTGCTAAATAAGCTGCCTCTTTAGCACCCTCAAACCTGGTTTGTACAGTTAAAACATAACCTTGATCATCCATCCCTCGCCTTCCTGCCCTACCTGCCATTTGCAGAAATTCTGATGGTCTGAGGAGTCGGTGTCCATCATCTGTACGTTTCGAGAGACTGGAAATAACTGTTGTGCGAGCTGGCATATTTATTCCTGCCGCTAAGGTTTCTGTGGCAAAGACTACTTTGATTAAGCCTTGCTGAAATAATTCTTCTACTAATGCTTTCCAGACGGGTAACATTCCAGCATGGTGAGCTGCTATGCCTCTGGTGAGAGGTTCTAATTGTTGAGACCTTGCTAAGTCTGGGTTGCGGTTGAGAAATTCTCGTATTAGGGTTTGTAGTCTAGCTACTTCTGTTTCGTTAACTAAGGTCAGATTATTTAGTTGTACTAATTCTGTTACTGCACGAGCGCATCCTCTACGGCTGAATATAAAGTAGATGGCTGGTAACATATCTCGTTCTTTGAGTTGAGACAAGACTGTTGATAAGGTCGGTTCTTGTTGTCTTTCGATTTTACCTCTGCCTGTTTGTCTAGTTTTAGACTTAAGTTGAGGATTAATTCTTTTTTGATTGTTATGAAGTAAGGGAAATAAACCTTTATTGTTGGAGAAGTTAAATTGCAGAGGGACTGGTCGAAAATCAGAGTAGATTAGTTCGGTAGAACCGTGTACTTTGGCAATCCAATCTGTGAGTTGGTCGCTGTTGGCTACTGTGGCTGAGAGGGCTAATAGTTGGATTTCTGATGGGCAGTAAATTATTGATTCTTCCCAGACTGTTCCTCTTTGGCGGTCGTTCATGTAGTGGCATTCGTCTAGAACTACTGCTTCTACTTTTTCTAGGGATGTGCCTATTTCTCCAATGGGAGTACCATACAACATATTGCGGAAAATTTCTGTGGTCATTACCAAGATTGGTGCTTCCCGGTTGACAGATGTATCTCCTGTTACTAGCCCTACTCTTTCTGTCCCAAATAAGTTGCGGAAATCCCGTAATTTTTGGTTAGACAGGGCTTTTAGGGGTGTGGTATAAAATACTCGTTGCCCACGACTTAGGGCGCGGTAGATGGCATATTCTCCAATTAGGGTTTTGCCTGAGCCTGTGGGGGCACAAACAACTACTGATTTTCCAGCGTTAAGGGCGGCGATCGCCTGTTTCTGGAAGTTGTCTAATTGAAATGGAAATAAGGTCTTCAGATCCAACTCTCGGTTGTTCTGGGTTGAGTATGACACTAAAATTTATTTTCTTGACTTTACAGAGGTTATGTGATAAAGTCTAACTCCTGCTTTTCATCAGGAGGTATAGACTTTAATATTTTATTTTAACTATATATTTCAAAGGTTTTAAGTTTGAAGCCACTAGACGATACAAGACGTCAACATTCAGCACTCAGTTATAAGTAATCAGAAGAGTGCTTTTTCTCAAATATTTTTGAGCGCCAATGTTAAATAGGGTTTGTTGAAAAAACCAGAGTGTTAGAAGTGTAGAAAGATTGAATCTTGTTTGCTAAAAATTCTAACTGTTTGAGAATGAAGCAGCTCAAAACTAGCTACTTTTTCAATACCTAACAAAACTCAAATATTTATCTATATATTTTTAAGTAGCCCTGACTTTGAGGAACTTCTTAGTTGAAAGAGGAAACAGGTAGGTAATAGGGAACAGGAAAAAATAATTAATTATTTCTGGAGAAGAGTGCTTTTTCTCAAATATTTTTGAGCGCCAATCTTAAATAGGGTTTGCTGAAAAAACCAGAGTGTTAGAAGTGTAGAAAGATTGAATCTTGTTTGCTAAAAATTCTAACTTTTTGAGAATGAAGCAGCTCAAAACTAGCTACTTTTTCAATACCTAACAAAACTCAAATATTTATCTATAAAAATGTTTTTAAGTAGTCCTGACTTTGAGGAACTTCTTAGTTGAAAGAGGAAACAGGTAGGTAATAGGGAACAGGAAAAAAGAATTAATTATTTCTGGATAATATTGGAGATGTACAATACTAATTACTGATAGCTGATAGCTGATAGCTGATAGCTGAATGCTTACCTTATTTTTAATCAGCAAAACAATCAATATGTCAGAGTACACTGCTATATTTTCGATTTTTTGAGACGTTTATTAATAAGTTAGTCTTAATTTCTTCTAAAATTTGTAAAGAATTATTGCTAAGTCTTACTAAGAAAAAAAAAGGCACAATTTTTTGGTATAAAGATGCCACTGAGGTTTTCAATTTACACATATAAAGGAAAAAATGCTTTACTCAACTTTATTAACACTTGGCCCTAATACTTTTAGCTGGAGTCCAAAAATTGCTCTAATAATGATCGTCTGCAATATTGTAGCGATCGCTTTTGCTAAGTTCACAGTTAAATATCCTAGCGTTGGGCCAGCTATGCCTAGCTCCAACTTGTTTGGTGGTTTTGGGGTAGCTGGTGTTTTAGCAACTACAAGCTTCGGTCATATTTTAGGTGCAGGTGTGATCCTTGGTTTGGCAAATTTAGGTAGTCTGTAGATTATTTAGACAAATCAAATCAATAATTTAACTTACATTGTTTTTAGGTAACTTCTTTCAAGTTACCTTATTTGTTTATTAGTATTGTACAATAGTTGAGGAAAAAATCATGGGTACTAAAGAAGCATCTCTTTTATTAGGTTTCTCCCGTAAACGTCTTCTAGATTTATTAGCTGAAGGAAGAGTAAAAGGAGCTTATAAAAATGGTAGATTCTGGGAAATACCAGTTTATGAGGATGAAATGCCTATAATAATTCCGGGTCGGCGCGGTCCGAAAGGTAAGTGGCGGACAAAAAAATCTACTAAACCAACAATGATTCATGTTAATCAAAGCAAAATTAAAGGTAATATCGGTAAGCCTCCAGCAAAGCTAGAACCTGTTCTTTCAGTTAAGGACGGTGATCGTAATGATTATGGTTATCAATTAAATATTACAGGTCCTTGCCAAATCATATATCGACCTTACAAACCGACAGCTTGTGGCGCTCGCTTGTGGATTAATACTTATGAGCGAGTGGAATTTATAGATACTCAGTTTAATCCGGTTACTGCTAGGCAGCCTAGCAAAAAAATATATAGGGTTGGCTGAAAAAGTTTTTTACTTGAGGTGAGGAGCCAGAATTGGTGAATCCAGAATCCGTATGGGAATAAGAATCATAGAAGAGGTAGCCAGAAGAATCTTACTCTAATTTTTGACCCCTATCTTGTCTTGCCCAAAATCCTAGATTTTTAAGCTGGAATCACCTAAGAGCTGGTACTTTATTAGTATCTATAAATGCTGAAAGCAGTGCCCGTCAACACTTTGATAAATAATTCAGTCAGCCCTATATATATAGATACTTAGGATCATCAAAAAAGAATATTTATTCCCTAGAAAATTTTAACTGACAATAACTTCAGCCAATTTGTGCTGTTTACTTATAGAAAAATTGCAGTGTATTTATTAGGGTTTAAAAATTTTCCCTTAATTTTGAAATCTCTTCATACAATACAACACTTATCGTTGCTCTGAGTTACAAGAAATAGAATTTTGACAAGGTAAAATTTTTTGCTTATTTTCTATCTCCCCATCTGCCTAATACCAATTTCACAAAAGAATGATACAAAAAAGTTTTTCTTAATCAGATATACTTAAAAATGGCTGCCATAATTTATTTTAGGTAGATTTATCTATTATATTTATCCTTTTTTATATTTTTCCATATTCTTCTTTCCTTCTTTTTCTTTGTTTATACCATCGGAAACTTTAGAAACTTTTCTGTTTTCTCTTTACTATTTTCCTCCTCCAGTCTAAATTTTTACCAAGACTTACACCAAGGTACTATTTATAGAGTTAAAAAACTATTGTGCAATAGTTATAGACGCTACATATAGCGTATATGCCTAATTTGTAATTACTATTTTGAGTTGACAGAAATAATAATGTTTGAAGTGGAAATATTTTATCAAATTCATATTAGCCAACTATGATTAAAGCTACTAATCAAATTCTCCCTTTCCAAGCTTTAGCTCTTCAAATCAAAGCTGAGGTAGTAAATCAGGCCAATGACCGCCAAGAAGCGCGAGGGATGATTGAACAAAAGATCGACCGGATTGCTCAACAAATAGCTGCCAGTAAGGCATTTATTGGGTCAAACTGTAAATTAGTGCTATTACCAGAATATTTCCTGACAAGTTTCCCAATGGCAGAGTCTTTAACAACTTGGGCAAAAAAAGCTTGTTTAGAAATGACAGACCCCATCTACGATCGCTTAGGAGAAATTGCTCAAAGAAATAATATTTTTCTGGCAGGTAATGCTTACGAACTTGATCCTAACTTTCCCAAACTATATTTTCAAAATTGCTTTGTTTTTGACCCTAGTGGCAATATGGTATTACGCTACCGCCGTCTCAACTGGATGTTTGCTCCTACTCCCCATGATGTTTGGGATAAATATCTTGATTGTTATGGTTTAGAAGGTGTATTTCCTGTTGCCAAAACAGCGATCAGTAATCTTGCTGCTGTTGCCTCTGATGAAATTTTATTCCCAGAAGTGACCCGATGTTTAGGGATGCGGGGAGCAGAAATTTTACTTCATCCGACCTCGGAAATTTATGGGCAAGCTAGATCGCCAAAAGAAGCTGCTAAAGTTTCCCGCCCTGTGGAAAATATGATGTATGTTATTTCTGCTAATACTGCTGGTATTGTTAATACTTCTATTCCTGAAGTTTCTGTTGATGGAGGTTCCAAAATTCTTGACTATCGAGGTTTAATATTAGCAGAAACTGGGCAAGGAGAAAGTATGGCAGCTTATGCAGAAATTGATATTACTGTTCTGCGTCAGTATCGCCGTCAAGTGGGAATGAAAAATTTGTTAGCTAGACAACGGTGGGATGCTTATACAGAAAGTTATAGTCAGTTTTATGGTTATCCAGCTAATAGTATGGATAGTAAAGTTGTGGAACGAAAACATTTTATTGAAACTCAACGTGCCACTATTGAATAGTTAGTAAAAAAAGATATTATATAAAATTTAGGGAGTAGGGAGTAGGGATTAGTTAAGAGCGAGGATAAGATGACACGCAAATTCACTATAGTTGATAAATGATCGAAAATTTTCTCTGAATAATTTAGAGAAAAAATCTATTGAAAATCTTTGGTAAATCACCCAAAACTTCATCAGACAATTTTATCTTCTTTCCAGTTATTTGAAAATATTTAAGTGACTATTAAAGTTTTGACACTCTAGTTAAATATCAGACTTTCCCCAACTTTTTCAATATCGAATTTTTCCCGAAATAACTTAGGATTGCTATCTCATCTTTGCAGTTATTTAAAAATTGATAGAATATGCTTCTAATACTCAAAATTTTAAGCACTCAGTTATTAGCATTCCCCAGGAAATGCTTACTTAAAATTTACTAAATCAAAAAAAGAAAAGAATCATTTATGGTTAATCAAATTGAAGTGCCCAATCCACATTCTGGCAAAATAGATTATTTCATTAATCCTCCAAGAACAGCATAAATTATTGCCAAATATATCAATTTACGCCAGACACAAATTGAGTGGCAAAAGTTAGAAATAGAAAGACGAGTTGAGGTAATTCAAAAATCGAAGAAAGCAATTTTATCCAACCCCAAAAAATTAACATTAGCATTAGTAAATGATACAGGTAGACTGATAGAATCAAGAATAGAAATTGAATCTGTAATTAATAATATAGATAGATGGTGTAACTTAGTGCCAGAACTATTAGTAAATGGAGAAATAAAAACTACAACTATTCCATTTATTCAACTAAAAAATAAGTTAATTCCTGATCAGTTAGTTGGTATAATTAGCCCCTGGAATTTCCCGCTATTGTTATCTTTAATAGATGCAATACCATCTCTAATTGCTGGTTGTGCTGTCATAGTTAAACCAAGTGAAATTGTTCCTAGATTTATTCAACCTTTATTAGAAACTATTGCTACTGTTCCCTTGTTAAATGACATTTTTACTTATATTGAAGGAGCTGGAGAAACTGGTGCAAATTTAATAGAATATGTAGATTTTATTTGTTTTACTGGTAGGGTTGCTACAGGTAAAAAACTTGCCGAATCAGCAGCCAAAAATTTTATTCCAGCTTCTTTATAATAGGGATAAAAAATCAAGAAATAGTTCTTACTTTCGCAGATTTAGAGTTAGCAACATCGGCACTTTTATGGGGTTCTGTCCTTAATGCACGGCAGTCATATTTATCAATTGAACGTGTTTATGTCGCCCAATCAATTTTCACAGATTTTATTACTAAATTTACTACAAAAGCTAAAGGTTTGAAGTTAAATTATCCCCATATTGAATATGGAGAAATAAGACCAATTATTTCACTTAAACAGGCAGATATTATTACTGAACATTTACAAGATGCAGTGAGCAAAGGTGCAGTTATTCATTGTGGAGGAAATGTAGAAAAACTAGATGGTGGTTTCTGATGTTTACCTACGGTTTTAAGCGAGGTAAATCATAGCATGAAAATAATGACTGAAGAAACTTTTAGGTCAGTAATACCAGTGATGTCTTTTGCCACTATTGAAGAAGCAGTTAGGTTAGCAAATGATACAATTTATGGTTTAAGTACTACTGTATTTGCAGATTCCGAAACTAAAGCTTTAGAAATTTCTAATCAGATAAATGCTGGTGGAATTAGTATTAATGATGCAGGTTTAACTGCATTAATAAATGAAGGAGAAAAAAATTCTTTTAAGTTTTCCCGTTTAGGTAATTCTCGGATGGGTGCTGATGGTATAAAAAGATTTTTACGGAAAAAAGCTATCTTGAGTAAAGTAAATTCTGCTCCTAATCCTTGGTGGTTTGATTGAAAGAAGAAAGAAGGCAGAAGGCAGAAGGAAAGAAAAGTTGATTATGGCAGAAAGTTTTTTTTGTAAGCATTCAGCCATCAGCTATCAGAAGAGCGCTTCTAGTTTTTGAATAGAAGCTTTATTATTCAGAGATTTCATTTTACTATAAAAGCTAATTTTCAATGTTTTTATTCTTTTAAATATCTTCCTTAAACTTGAGGTTTTTGTTGCTAATGGCTAACAGCTAATAGCTGAATGCTTAAGTTTTTTGATCACTGATTATCCCGACATGATATAATCAGCTCTTATGCATTAGAAACGCAATTTCAAAGTTTGAGATTGCTATCCCGACGGACTGCTTCGCATTTCCTGAGGTCATGCTGCGCTTTCCATGTCGCGGAGCGTTAACGCCCGTTATGCGAAGCGCAAAACGCTGTCCCTTGCGCTGCGAGTCGCGCAATGACAAAAATACGTTACGCCTGCGTAAGTCCTGATAATAAAGGATTGATACTAATTACCAAAAGTAACGCAATGTGCAACTTTTCCTGATTTACTAAATTTAGGGAGTTCTGAAAATAGCCTTTTCAACTTATGGCGATAAGCCGTTATATTTTTGTAGAAACTTGCACACCTAAAAATAATGCCATACTTCAGCCATACTTTAACAGTCAATAGTTACCAAGATTAAAAGTCTGTTTTTGACAATTAAATTATTAGTTAGTTAGTAATTATTTTTCCTACTTTTCCTCTCCCCATACCTCCCACACTTCCCCACCAAATCAGATACAGCATTCATGCATGAGAAATGGCATTAGACGTTAGAAGCTTTATCAAGAAAAGTAGTAGACTGTATCTGAACCTAGCCAACCGCGATCGCCATTTCTTACTTAACAGAGAATAGCCGTTTTGTCAACTTATTTAATTGATGACACGCCCTAAGAAATGAGGATTTATTAACTTCCATATTTCCTGCACAGGAAAATTTCAGTGCGGTACTCTTAATAACCAATATTTGTGGATCATATTTTATCCTCATTCCTAACTTTTTAAATCTGAATCTACCTAAAAGGTAGCACTTTTTTAGACTCAAAAAGCCTAAAATTCTAACTGTAAATAATTACTAGATTTAACCATCATCAACCACATCATCCATCTGAGAGAAAATTTTCTCCATCTCAATATTTGACTCCTCAATTTCAACCTCTATAGAATCATAAGTTGGCTGAATTACAAAAGGTAAATTTGCTCCCATAAACCCTCTTTTAACCCTTTCTGGAGTTTCGGAAAATAAAACAAATAAAGGATAAATTTCTTCTGCTTCTTGATAATAAATATGTTTATAACCTTGAGGCATTACCCACTCATATTCTTTATCTAATAAAACCTGAGTTTCTCGCCAACGAGTCAGTAAATCAGAAAAATCTTCTTGGGGTCGATAAATAAAAACAAAAATTTCTACCCCAGTCTTAACCTTCCATTCCGGGTCACACATAAAAATCCCTAAATCACAGGGTAAAGCCACAGTTTTTCTAGATTCATAACTATCTTTTCTTAACCGAATAATTGGCAAAGGAATAGTAATTAAACTATCTTTAGGCCGACGCAAACTTGGCACCATTTCTAAATACAATCTATATTGTTTAAGCAATGCAATAGCAGCTTTAGGATTACTATATTCAGCTAATAATGCTTCATAATCTGACTTTTTGACAACCATAAATAAATTATATTAGGAAGTAGTTTAATAATGAATAATGAATAATTAATAATTAATAATTAGGGTTTGCGGAAAAAGTCTTTTTATTACGGTAGGGAGTAGGAAATAGGGAAAAAGTAAGAAGCAAGAAGAAAGAAGGAAGAGAGAAGAATAGAGCAAAGATATCTTATTTTGAATAACTCCATTTCCCTACTTCCCGACTCCCATACTTCTCCTGCTATCTGTTCCCTGTTCCCAGTTAAGTGTTCCCTTATTCCTAGAGACTTTCAAACACAGCAAACATAGGTAAATACATAGACATCAAAATCGAACCTACCATTCCACCAATACCTACGATCATTAACGGTTCCAACATACTTGAGAGAGACTTCACAGCTTCCTCAACCTCAGTCTCATAAAAAGCTCCCACCTTCATCAACATCGCATCCAGTTCACCAGTTTCCTCACCAATAGCCATCATTTGAATTGCCAAAGAAGGGAAAACCTGTTTCTCCTGTAAAGCCAAACTAATCATACCACCACTTTGGATTTCCTGTCTTGCATACTCAATAGACTGAGCGATCGCTTCATTCCCTGCCACATTTCGCACAATTTCTAGAGATTTTAACATTGGAACTCCAGAACGAGTTAAGGTACCAAAAATCATACAAAAACGAGCTACTGCTGACTTCTCTAAAATATCTCCAAAAATAGGCAGCTTAAGAAAAATTTTGTCAAAAAATAGTCTACCTTGGTCTGTTTTATAAGCTGTTGAATAGGCAATATAAAGAGCAATAATTACTCCTATTACGGTTGCTTGAGGAATTGGAGGCCAAGTCCGACAGAATTTACTTATGTTCAACATAAATTTAGTAAAAGCAGGTAGTTCTGTACCAATCTGTTCAAAAATACCGGCAAAGGTTGGTAAGAGAAAGGTTGTCATTCCAAAAAAAACTGCTAAAGCGATAAACATAACGGTTTTCGGATAAGACATTGCGGAATTAATTTCACTGATTGTTTTAGCGTTTTTTTCTAACATAACTGCTAAACGATCTAGAACTTCATCTAGTACACCACCGACTTCTCCAGCAGCTACCATACTGATAAATAGTTCATCAAAACAAGCGGTATGTTTTTTCATTGCTTCTGACAATTCGGTGCCTTCTTCTACTTCGGCACTAATCTCTCTAACGGAGACTTTAATTTTAGCATTGGAAGTTTGTTCTGTTAAAACTCGTAAACAGCGAATCATGGGTACTCCAGCATTAAACATTGCGGCAAACTGGCGAGCAAAAATTGATAAGTCTTTGACTGTCACCGATGCCATAGCAACATTTATTTTTTCTTCTATTACCTCTAACTGTTTTTCTAAGTTACTTTTAGGTTTTTGATTAGCAATATTACTAGCCATTTTTTTCTTCCTTTTTAATAAATTAGGGAGTAGGGAGTAGGGGAGTAGGGGAGTAGGAAATAAAATAATTTAGAGGAATAAAGTTCTTAAAAATAAGAGTAAGCATTCAACTATATTCCATTCATTACCGAATAATTAATTCAGGACTTACGCATTAACGCTATTAGTAGTGTGTGTTTTGCCTTCCGCAAAGCTCCGCTTTATATGTCGGCTCAAGCGCCGAAACGCTACGCGACATGTAAAGCGTATCTCGTAACGCACCAATACGCTATATATAGTACCTTTGCGTAAGTCCTGTAATTATTAATAATTAAGAGTTGATAGTCAATAATTATTCATTCAACAATTCACGCCTAGAACCCAGACCAAGGATTGGGGATAAATCTTCATGATTAGTCCATCCCCTTCTTTAAAGAAAAAGTAGTTATTAATTATTAATTGTTCATTATTAATTGCTGAAAGGACTTACTTAGAGTTACTAACTATATATATAGTTTTGGAAACTATATTTAGGGTATATATGTAAGTCATAAATTAATAATTAAATAATTCAAGCTAAAAGCTTTACTTTTCAAGGGAAAAAATTTATTTTTGCCCTTCAGGATAAATCCTCTCACTTTTAGGGAAAAGTAATTAGGGTTTGCTGATTAAATCTCGCTTGGATTTCCAGATAAAGGTTCAAGCTTTTTTCCGGTCGAAAAAGTACCTGGTTTTCAGTCCCAAATGCTGAAAAAGTAAGTATTTTGGGAAGACAAGGGTGGAAAAATTAAGGAAAAATTCTTACTTTTATCTCCTCGCTCATTCTCCATTTATCCTGATTTCCCCTCCACCAGAGGTGTTAGGGGTAGGTTAACTCCTGACTCCTACCAGTTAATACTTTATTCAGCAAACCCTAATTATTCATTATTAATTATCAATTATCCATTATCAATTATCCATTATCAACGACCTTTACCCTTAGCCTTAGCATTAGCCTTAGTTTCCTTGGGTTCCGGACCAATCAAAGCAACTAATTCATCAGGCTTAACTGCTTTAGCAATAGCATTTCCCCAAGTAATCTTTCCTTCTTTATAAAGATTAGCCAAAGACATTTCCATAGTCTGCATTCCCAACTTAGCACCCATTTGAATTTGAGAATAAAGCTGAGAATTTTTCGACTCCCTAATTAAGTTAGCGATCGCTGGAGTATTCAACAAAATCTCGTGAGCAGCACAACGACCTCCACCTACTTTCTTAATTAAGTTTTGACTACAAATACAAACGATGGAGTTAGCTAACTGTGACCTCATTTGCGGTTGTTGTTCTGGCGGAAAAACATCCAACATCCGGTCTACTGTACCTGATGCTGAGTTGGTGTGTAGTGTTCCAAATACTAAGTGACCTGTTTCTGCTGCACTACAAGCTAAACCAATAGTTTCCAAGTCCCGCATTTCTCCTACTAGAATAATATCAGGGTCTTGACGCAACGCTCCTTTGAGAGCATTAGCAAAACTTTTGGTATCTTCGCCTTTTTGTCGTTGGTGAAACAAACTTTTTTCATTAGGAAACACATATTCGATAGGGTCTTCGACGGTTAGAATATGCTCAGTACGAGTACGGTTAATCAAGTCGATCAAAGCAGCCATCGTAGTTGTTTTACCAGAACCTGTTTGCCCAGTCACCAAGAACAAACCCCTAGGTCGCTCGGTCATTTCCCGTAAAATCATCGGTACCCCTAATTTATCTGCATTAGGAATTTTAGAGGCTAAAGCACGCATACAAGCTGCCCAACTTCCGCGCTCCCGATAAACATTGAGACGAAAACGAGCTAAACCTTTAACACCATAAGCGCTATCAAGTTCCCAGTTTTGCTCTAAGGTTTTCCGCTGCATATTATTGAGCATTTGGAAAATGAGGGTTTGTACTTCTATTGGTTCCATATTTTCCCCAAATTGAGGTTGAGGAGTCAACTGACCGCTAATACGGAAAAAAATCGGCGCTCTTGCTTGAATATGAACATCAGAACCACCTTGTTCTACTAGGGATTCTAAAACATCCTCAATCATTAAAGACATAAATTAAACCTCCGCTTTATTCAGTTAAATA
This sequence comes from Okeania sp., assembly GCF_035285525.1. GTDB lineage: Bacteria > Cyanobacteriota > Cyanobacteriia > Cyanobacteriales > Microcoleaceae > Trichodesmium. Next base: position 30,294 of record NZ_JAYKGW010000061.1, read on the forward strand.
GGGAGTAGGGAGTAGGGGAGTAGGGAGTAGGGAACAGTTATCAGCTATTAGTTATCAGTAAAACATTAACTCATACCAATTCCCATCCATTATTGCTATACTTGATGAATACTTCAGTTATCAAGTAATTAGGACAAACCAAGTTATTTTTTGCCAATTTCGGATAGGTTAATGTTAATTTTTATGATGCTTACTTCTCCCCCACTCCCTTACTCCCCTATGGACGTTGCATAACAAAAATGCTAACATCCCTACCCTGCTCAATCAAATGTAGAAAAGTTTTTGAGTATTTGGTATTAGCGGGACTTACACAAAAAAGTAGCAATAAATAGGCTCAAATATAGATATCCAGAGGCTTTTACGTCGAAAATGTATAGTCCTTTTATTACCAAGGGTTCTAGACATTTTTAGAGCTTTGACGTAATTCTCTTACCTAGACTGACTTTGAAGCATTTTTCTGCCCACAAAATGTGTAAGATTTTTCAGTTATCAGTTCCTCCCCACATTCCCGACACTCCCCACACTCCCCACACCTCCCAAACTCTCCTACTCAAAACGAGGGGTGGTACAATAAGGACAGTCTACCCACTCTGGTTGCAATTCAGCGTTACAAGACCTACATATCAGATTTTCTCTAGCTTGGCGTTTCATTTCTGCCTCTAAACCAGAATCAGTAAATGTTACCCGTTCCACCTCCTCAAAAGTTGTATGACCTTCTCGTACCAAATTCAAACTATACTGCAATAGAGGAATCATTCCCTCTTCTACCGCAACTTCCTTAATTTGTTCTGTTGGCGCTCTTTGAGTAATTAAAGTTTGTAACCGCTCCGTAATTTTCATAAATTCATAAACACCAACACGACCTTTATAACCAAGACCATTACACTTGCGACATAATTCTCCCCTTTCCTTTAAATCTTCCCGTTGTTCAACTGGTATAGTATTTGCCCTATAGTATGTAAACTCCTCCTCCTGAGAAGGAACCATACCATAACGACGAAACTCATCAGGTTCAGGTTTATACTTAGCTTTGCATTGACTGCAAACCCGACGCATCAGACGTTGTGCCACCACACCTAACAAGGCTGCTGAAACCATGAAAGATTCTACTCCCATTTCATCAAGACGAGCGATCGCCCCCGCAGCATCATTAGTATGGAGGGTTGTTAAAACTAAGTGACCAGTTAAGGCGGCTTCAATGGCTGTTTTTGCCGTTTCCTTATCTCGCGTTTCTCCCACTAGCAAAACGTCAGGGTCTTGTCGGAGAAAGGCGCGGAGGATACTGGCAAAGGTTAAGTCTTTTTCCCGAATTACTTGACATTGAGTAATTCCTGGTAAGGCATATTCAATGGGGTCTTCTGCGGTACTAATATTAATACCAGGGTCATTTCGTTCTGCCAAAATCGAATATAGAGAGGTAGATTTACCAGAACCAGTTGGCCCCGTCACTAGAATTAATCCAAATGGACGACTAGCAGTTTCCCTCACGAGTTCCAAAGTTGGTTTATGTGAAATTAATTTATCTAATCCCAGTTGGGTACTAGAGCTATCCAAAATCCGCAAAACTATTTTTTCACCATACCGACTTGGTAAACTATTTACTCGGAAGTCAATTGTACGTCCCTTAAATATTTTGCGGATACGACCATCTTGTGCTTGCCGTCGTTCAGCAATGTCTAAATTTGCAATAATTTTAAATCGGGAAGTAATGGCTGCAATAACTTTTTTGGGAAATCTAAAATACTCTTGTAATACCCCATCTTTACGCATCCTAATTTGGATAAATTCTTCTTGGGGTTCCACATGAATATCAGATACTCCCTCAGTTAGTGCCTTGACTAAAATAACATTTACTGCTCTAATAACTGGTGCATCTTCGGCAGCAGCGATACTTTCAGCAATGTCTTCGCCTTGTTTTTGGTCGTCAGCTTCTTCTAATTCAGCTTTATCAAAGAAACCAGAATCTAAGTCTAGTTCTTTTTGTTCTGCTTCTTTTGCCTTAGCAGTTTCTCTCTTGGTTTGTTCTTCTGAGTAATAATTAATGAGACTGTCAAAATCTTGTTGAGTAATAACCAATCTTTGTAAAGTTAATCCATTGTTATGCCTCAAGATATTTTTCAGGTCATCCAAAGCTTGAAGATCGTCAGGGTTAACCATTCCCACCATCATATATGGTTCCTGACTTTCATAATCTTTTACCAGTTCTGCTGGTATAGAATCTCCAGCACATTTTTCTAATTCCTCAATAAATTGAGCCTCGGAACTGTTACTCTGGGCTAAAGCTTTCAGCATTTGCCTTTGATTCATAATTCCTGTCTCGACAACCTTATTTGCCAGATCAGTTTCATGGCTAAATAATGGTATAAATTTATTCCGACGACAAGTTTCTACTGGGATTATTTTGTCTATTAAATAATATACCTGTTGTTCTGGAATTGGGGTAATTTCTGGGTCAAAAGCAGCTACACCATAGAGAATCATTAACTCAAATAGCTGTTGCTTTTTATACTGCCTAATTAATTCTGGGGGTAAGGGTTGGCCTATTACAGTTTCTAATACATCTGTCAGTGATTTACCCGTTTCACGACTTTCAACTTGGCATTGTTTGAACTGTTCAATGTTGACGTAGCCGGCTTGAACCAGTTTATTTCCAAAGGGAGAAAGATGACTGAGGGCAACTATAGCGGTTCGTGAATTGAGTGAAGAGGTTTGGGCCATAACTGATAAAAAATTTCTCCTTAATCTAATCTAAAGTATTCCTATATTTTTGATAAAATTTGCACCCATTTAATAGATTGTTAACTTGATTGATTTTTTAAGTATCTTAAGTATCTACAATTAGCTTTTTTGAGGTTTAATAGGGAAATTATAAGTCCTAAGTCTCAATTCTCTATTAAACTTAAGGCTAGAAATTAGTAAACTACTGTAATAATTTTAGCAGTCTATAGAAATCCTATTTTACTTCTGTATAAAAATTTCACTACTTTTCAGGAATGGGGATAGAGGTAATGGTCAATGGGTAAGACTTTCGGATTTTATTTCTAGTTTTTGATTACCGGCAACATAACCACGGATTGCTATATATAAATACTTTATTTATTACTTGAGATAGTTAAGTATAATTGACTATTAAAAACAAAGATTTAAACTACGAAAATGTATGGTTAAGTAAAATTAACTATTAAAAACAGAAGTTTAGACTACGAAAATGTTTGGATTCATAGTTTCATAATTAGGTATGATGTAGAAATTTATTTATAGCCTAATGATTTTTCCTACCACAAGTTTAAGGCCATAAAGTTAGCTATAAAGAATTATGTATTATAACATGACTTACTCAGCGACCCTAGATATGGTGCTTAAAACTATTGCGCAATCGTTTCTTAAGGCTGTATTGTATATAGTACCTTTGCGTAAGTCCTGTATAATTAATTTTTTAATTTTTCTTGGAAAAGCCAAAAAATTATATAGCAATCCCATTTTATTCGTGTTAAAAATCTTACTGCTTTTTAGGGAACACTTAACTGGTAAGAGTTAAGGTTCCGGAGCCATCAGTTTTTTGATCTACTTTTTGATTGGTCACAACCTATTACACAGATTTCTATAGATTTAAAATTATTAATTATTAATTCTTAATTACCTTAAGACAATTAGCATCCAAAACAAATAAACTATCATTCTCAAAGACAGTACAAATAGATATAGTCTTTGCCAAAGCCGGAATATTTCTTAACTGTAAAAAAGTAACTGCTTCCTGTGCAGACTCATATTGCATTAACCAACTATTATTCTCAACATATTCTGGGGTAAAAGCACCACGATGTATCATCCAAAAATCAATTCCATACTTCTGAATAAAATCTTTCACATCTTTTAAATCTGAACTATATTGAGCAACAATTAAATCTATAACTCGTTGGCGAAATTGACTATAATAACCAACTTGATAAGGAATAGCATATTCTCTACCTAACAAGATAGAACGTTGAGAAAATGTAGGCAAGAAATTTGCCTCTTCCTCCACAGAAGCAATCATAATATCTTCAGGTTGTTGTTGAAAAAATTCATATAAATTTGTAGCCTTACCTAATTTATATCTAACTAGAGGAAAACCTTTGACAAAAGCAGGATATAACACCAGAGATGCCACAATTAAACCTGTTAAAACTAAAGAAATAATTCCCCGAAAATTAATAGGAGACTTTTCTCTATTTTCTGCCCAACTTAACAACGCATCAATAATCAAAGTTAGAGTTATCGCTGTTGCCAAAGCAATAATTATTCGGAAACTTAATCCTGTATATCTACTGGGAAGATGTAGTCGAAAAAGTAAAGCATGAGCAATCAAAAACATTCCCAAAGATGAAAGTAATAAATGCACTAATAACCAAATACGATTCGTAATATTTTTAATTAAAGGAAAAGCAGAATTAAAAGATAATAAAAACGGCAATAATAATCCGGCACATTGAGTAGCAGGAGTGAATAAAGACTTAGGAAACATCCCACTACGTTTGCCAGTTAACCAAAAATCTTTAGGATGAACATGAAAAAATGTACTTCTGCCATTTGGATAAAACTCCCTTAACTTCATCGCTGCTTCTCGACTAATAGCAGGTCCGTATTCTGAAGAAGTTAAAGCATAAGGTAATAAAACTAAAAATGCCGTACTTAAACCAACTCCACAAAGTAGAAAATCCTGTTTTTCTAATGATAGTTGAAACCTGCCATTTCTCCAAGAAATTAATCTCAAAATTAACATTCCCGAAGCCACAAAAACATACTGGGGATAAAATAATCCAATCAGAGTTATCGCTATTCCCATTCTGACAAAAGAACCACGAATTAAATAATATAAAAAAGCCATAAAAAATGGATAAACAAAAGCTCTAGGAGTAGCCGAAGCCACATCATCTTTCATCCAAATAGCTTGATTCATTACCAAAGTAGAAATAAATCCTGCCAGAGGAACTGGTAAAATTTCCAGACAGATTCTAAAAATATAATAAGTACAAATTAAGCCTAAAATAAAAGGAATAATTTTTGCTAAAAAAAACGGATTAATTCCGATAAATGCTGCACTTTTATAAAGCCAAGTATATCCTGCGGGAGCGACAGACTGAAAATAGTCAGCAATTAAATCATTAGGAAATAAATCAGGATTAGAAAAACGCTGCATCCAAAAAATATGTTGTCTAGCATCATCTTGAACACTAAGACTATTAGCAAAAGCTTTTTTAAGTACTAAAAAACCATAAAGGACTGCAAAAGTTATGCTGAGACTAAACCAAAATATTATTCCTTTTTGCGTTTTTTGATTTATAGGATTAGTTAAAAATTTATGTAAATTAGAAATTAACATTTAGAGGGAATAGGGAACAGGGAAAAGTAGGCTAAAAAAAGGTTTCAGGATTTAGAGCAGATTTCATTTTGGTGATATACACCTCTGGGAGCTTTGCGTCTCCCTGCTTACAAAGATTTTATTATTAAATCTGTACTTCTTATACTTGGAATTTGCTATGTCAAGGATTAGGAAGTAGGGGATAAGAAGTAGTGTAAGAATTACAGCGGATTCTACTTTGGTAAGGTACATCCACGGTAGTTTTCCGGCTCGCATTGGTAAGTTAACTTTAACTATTAATATCTCTATTTCTTATGCTTGAAATCTGCTGTAATTGATAATGTAGTCGAAAAAAGTGCCAGCTTTTAGGTCTCTCAGATTCAAAAAATTAGCATTATGTACCTGACTTGTAAACTTCGCCAAAAGTTTTAGATTACCTAGCTTTTAGCATTTAATAATTTACTTGACAAAACTCCTAAGACCTAAATAGAGGTATTTTTTCATTATTAATTATCCATTATCAATTTCCAGAAAAAAGGGAACAGGGAACCAGAACTAGGAAACAGGGAAAAAGAATTGATAACTTCCTATAGGATAATTGATTTTGCTTTTTATTTTTGCAGATGTCTATTATCAATGGTGAGGTACACCTGCTAAACTAAACACATCGAACTTACCCAAAGGTACTATATATAGATTTTTTTAACTATTGCGCAATAGTTTTCAACACTATATCCAGGGTCATTGAGCCTGACACATTTAATTAGTTAGCCCTAATTATCCATTATCAATTATGCATTATCCATTACTATACCCCTTTTATGGAACTACCAATAGAAAGAATAAAACTATCTAAAGTCGCCAAAGAACAGTTAATTAAACTGAAACGTAACACTAAAATTGAACAATGGAATATCCTTTGCCGTTGGTCATTCTGTCACTCTTTGGCAGAACCTAGCATTCCTACTCTAGTACCAATTCCTGCTGATAGTAATTTAGAATTAACATGGAGAACCTTTGGTGGGGAATATTCTGATATTTTGTTATTAGCTCTCAAACAACGTTGCTATAATGATGGTATGGGTATAGAGCGAGAAACCTTGGCCACTCAATTTAGACTGCATCTACATCGAGGTATTGGATATCTAGCTGGTAATCAAAATATCAAAAAGATAGAAGACTTAATCCGAACTGCTGTTTAGTAGCTGAATACTTAAGCTATTTGTTCATAATTACATCTCTACTCATTAATTAAAAATAGTAGTAATTATTTGAATCAAATAAGTTAATTAAGAAGGTATTCTAATCATTAATTTGAAGTTGAAACAGCTAGGTTAATTAATGAATAATAGATAATAGATAATTAATAATTATTTCTCCTTTTTAGGGAGAGGATTTAACCTTAAGGAAAATATTTATTTTATCCCCTTGAAAGGGGATAATTTTAACATAAATTATTTAATTATTAATTATTAATTATTCGGTAACGCTATGTGCAATTTTTCCCAACCTAATAAATTTAGTGAGTTCTGAAAATAAGCTTTCCAGTCTTATGACTATAAGTTGTTATATTTCCCTAGAAAGTTGCACACTGCGTAGGTTAATCAAAAATCAATGTAGATAAGAAGGAAATAGGAAGATAATTATGGGAGTTAATTCTAATAATAAATATGTCAATATAATGGAAAAAATGGTAGCAGAGGAAGTAACTCGTCAAATTGCTGTACTTCCGAAAAAGTTAGCTAAATATATTAAGCAAACTGATGTAGAAACTTATGCTCTAAACCGTCTTCCACCTTTATATGCTTCTAGTAAGGAAGGCTGGAATTTCCAAACTAAAAAAGCAGAGGAAGATTATGAAGAGAAAATTGCTGTAGCAGTACGTCATGCTCTGGCTGCAATACAAAGAGACCTTCTGAAAAGCTCCACTCCTATTTTTAAAGACGAACATCAAAAAGCATCTTCTTCAAAGTCCGAAGCAGAAAAAAGCCAACCAAATACCTGGCGTCATGGTCGCTACTATCGCTTAGGGTCTGCAAACAAATATGGCAGTGACTGGTCAGGTATTTACAGGGTCTAGCTCAAAGTTCAATAAGCGAAAAGGTGTACAAAAAATAATCTGTAAATATTTAAGTGCGCACATTGCTATAAATAGGGTTTACTGAAAAAGTCTTTTTGTTATAGTAGGGAGTAATAGCTTGTCAAGACTAAAATTGTGGATTAGGAACGAGCGACAAGGAAAGACTTCTCCCCCAACTCCTCTCCTGTGAGGAGAGGGGAGAATTCCTCTCTTCCCTTTCCTCTTATCCCCTTTCACGCCTATCCATTACCCACATTTTTCTTAACATAAGCAGGACTTACCCATGAACACTATTGGTAAGGTGTGTTTCGCTACGCGACATGTAAAGCGTATCTCGTAACGCACCAAGACTCTACATATAGTGCCTTTGCGTAAGTCCTGAGCAGGTTTGACAAAAGTGACAAGTTATGTACAAATTTGGGAGCGACTTTTTCGGGAGAAAATTGTATTGAAAAATACACAGGACTTACGCCCAGGTACTATTATATATATATAGTTAAAAAACTATTGCAACCTAGTTTGAAGCACTACATCTAGGGTTGCTGCGTAAGTCCTGATACACTTTTTTTTGAGGATTGTAGACCTGAACTTCCCCTTTGACAAAACGGCACAATGTATGCTTTACAAGATATAACTTCGATTGTCCACCTGCATTTACTGGGTACAATCTAAATAGGGTTTGCGCTTCTTTAGTCTGATGGTGGAGGTAGGAAGTAAGGAGTAGTGAAGAGTTAGGAGGAACGGGGAGTTTTAGAAGAAGTGGCGTTAATAATTGGTGGGATGATTTTTTATAGGGGTGATACCCATTACTTACTCTGGTTAAATATTTAGAGGTATTAGAAACAGATTACTTTGAAAATTTCATCCCTTGATTTACCAACGCCGAAAAAGTAGTTATTCATAATTCCCCCTTAGTTTTTCTGTCATAATTATCCTAAAATCCTCACTTTTTCGGCTCCATCAACCAAAAAGTTGGTACTTTTACGATTCCTGATAAATCAGTACCTAAAATTCTGTAAACGTTTATCTGTCAATGCTTTTAGAATTATTAATTAGCTATTCCTAGATATATTTGGTAAAGGTTTGGTCAGTCAACCCCTACCAAATACTATTGTAAGTCTTAGATAACAAGGGGAAAAAATGCCCTACTGGACCTTGACCTGCACCAATTTCCAAAGCATATTTTAAAGCATTCGTAACATAATCTTTGGCTAATTTAACACTAGAAAATAAGTCTTCTCCTTTTGCCAAATTAGCTGCGATCGCTGCTGAAAGAGTACAACCTGTTCCATGAGTATTAGTAGTCTCAACTTTAGGAGTTGTTAAAGTTGCAAAATTTTCCCCATCAAACCAAATATCGGTTCCGCGCAAATTATCCTGGAGAGCGCCTCCCTTAACTAAAACAGTTTTTACCCCTAATTTATGGATTCTTTCAGCAGCCAGTCGCATATCGTTAATGTCATTAATATCTAAATTCCCCAAAATCTGGGCTTCATAAATATTAGGAGTAACAATACTGGCTTTTGGGAGTAAAAAATCTCGTAAGGCTCCCACTGCTGAATCATCAATTAACTGAACACCTGCACGGGATACCATTACTGGGTCTACGACTAATGGTGTTAACTTTAAGGTCTCTACCGCTTCAGCTACAGCTAAAATGATTTCTTGGTTGAGTAACATTCCGGTTTTAGTTCCGTGAACACCTATATCTTTAACAACGCTTTCAACTTGAGCTTTGACTGATTCTGGTGACAAAGCATCAACTCTATTTACTCCTAAGGTATTTTGAGCAGTGATGCAAGTCAATGCACTTGTACCATGAACACAGTGGAAAGCAAAGGTTCGCAAGTCGGCCTGAATACCTGCTCCACCACCACTGTCAGAACCAGCAATAGTTAAAGCAATAGGAATAGTCGATGCTATTAAATCAGCCATAAGAGTTTATATTGTAGGAAGCAGGAAATAGTTGGGAAAACATTTTTATTCTAAAGTTCATTGTCAGTTTATGCTTTAACTAATTCTTTCTTTGGTATACTATATCAGGACTTACGCATTAGACATCTCCAAAAATAAAAAATTAAATCAATTATCGGACATAAATCATTTATTCTTTCCCCCTACTCCCTAATCCCTACTCTCTACTCCCTCTTTTCTGGAGATATCTATTGGGAAACAGTATTGGGCCTCTGAGATTGCTGTCGGTCCGGAATGCTCCCCATTCATGTCGCGGAGCGAAACACTATCGCTTGCTAACGCCAAGCTGCCCTGAGGCAATGACGGAATCACGTTATTTTGCGTAAGTCCTATATAGAACCCCTAAAGGTATCTTTTCCATCCCAGGTTATAATAGGTAGCGATCGCGCTCTTCTTTAAGCAAGAGGTGGGTAAGTCGCATATTCAAGTAGTTTAACAGATTAAGAATGGGTCTTAATTGAACTATCCCATACCAAAAAAAAGAAAACTTGCCCCACGATCAGGAAGTAAAAGACAAATATTGGATGGTCTACTCTATCAATTAAAGAATGGTTGTAATTGGTCTGATACAATAAAGATTTACCTCCTTACTCCACAGTATTTTAGCATTATAAACAGTGGCTATAATCAGGTGTAACCCTTGGAAATTAGAGATGTATTGCACTCTCAAGTACGTCAACAGGTAAAAAAAGCGCTCCGGGACAACTTTAATAATCATTGATTTACTTATCTATCAAAAATACCTGTAATGCTAGTGTCAAGTCCAAGGGATTCTGTTTCTTATCAGCTACTAATGGAATTAAGAGACATTTAGCAGTAGATAGTTTAGGCTTTCCTTTTTTTTTGCTCTGTAGCACATGCATCATCAGTTTCTGATGATGACGGATTAATTGAAATGTTATCAGATCATATTAACTACTTTAAGTCTAAACCTGTAAACCTTCATAAAATCACTATTTTACTTAATAATGGATACCACTCCGAAAAAATTACACAGGAGTTAAAGAAAATTAATAAGCGCAATGATGAGCAAGATTAGGTTTCAACTTTTCCCCAAACCATCAAAAGTGGAGAAAGAAAAACCAGGAAAAAGGGGTTTGGTTCCAGTTCAAGCTAGATGGGTCATAGAAAGAACGTGCCTCCTGGATGAAAAGGTGTAAAAGCTTGCCTAAAAATTTTGAAAGAAAGGAAAATGTCACTGCTAAGATTAATCTTTAGTTTGATTCGACTAATGCTCAAGAGATTGGCAAGCGCCTAACTTTTTAAAGATACGATTAGGGGTTCTGTATAAATAATTTAAGGAAATTAGATTTCCAAAAGATTGCTTTGATTTTGCTTGGGGTTTGCGTATGGAACTCTGTTAGTGAGGCAAGGGAACAGGGAGTAGGGAGTAGGGAACGGGGAACAGTTTAGACTGTTTGCTACGGCTAAATTTTCTGATAGTTAGGGTAAAAATTATTCCGTTTTGAGACGACAATGGCTAAAAATTAGGACTTTTACGGTTCCCAATAAATCAGGACTTAAAAAGACTAAAACTTTTACCTGTAAACAGTTTGATCTTTAATCAGCAAGCCCTACTTAGGGTTTGCTGATTAAGTCTTTTAGGGAAGGAAGAGAACAGGGAACAGTTTAGACATTCTGTCATGGCTAATTTTTCTGATTGTTAGTGCCAAAACTCTGCCTTTTGGAGACGAAAACGGCTAAAAACTGGGTACTTTTTCCGGATAGAAAAGGGCTAAAACCTTTGTTGAATAGTGTTTTTATATTTAATGAGCAAACACTATTTATTAGGATTAGTTGGATTTCGTCGCTTTTGCAGAAAGTCTGGTATGCTTAATCCTGGTGTTTTTTTCTGTGATTCAGAGGTTGAAGGAGATGTATAATTCTGATTTGTACTAGGATTATGAGCTATACCAGGTACTGGTCGTCTTCCTGGCACTTTTTCTTGGATGGGTTGAGGTTGTGCTTCTCCACTAAAACCTGTGGCTATAACTGTTATTTTGATTTCTCCCTGAAGCTTTTCATCAATTACTGCTCCAAATATAATGTTAGCATTAGGATCGACCACTTCATAAATAACTTCGGCAGCAGCGTTAACTTCATGTAAGGTTAAGTCTGTACCTCCTGTAATATTAAATACTACTCCTCTGGCTCCTTCTATGGAAGATTCTAGTAAGGGAGAAGAGATGGCTGCATTTGCTGCTTCTCTAGCTCTGGATTTACCAGAACCCATTCCTATTCCCATCAACGCTGAACCTGCATCGGCCATGACTGCCCTCACATCAGCAAAGTCAACATTGACTAATCCTGGTACGGTAATAATGTCTGAAATTCCCTGTATACCTTGACGTAAGATGTCGTCTGCTATTCTAAAAGCTTCTTGTACGGGAGTTTGGTCATTGATAACGGATAGCAAGCGATTATTGGGTATGACTATTAATGTATCTACTCTGGTTTGGAGTGCGGAAATTCCTTCGTCTGCTTGAGTAATTCGGCGTCGTCCCTCGAATGTAAAAGGGCGAGTCACTATACCGACAGTCAAGGAACCTGCTTCTTTAGCAATCTCAGCTATAACTGGAGCAGCACCAGTACCTGTACCACCTCCCATTCCTGCGGTAATAAATACTAGGTCGGGATGGTCTAAAGCATTAGCTATTTCATCTCTAGATTCTTCTGCTGCTTTTTGCCCAATGGCAGGATTACCCCCTGCCCCCAAACCTCTAGTCAGTTTTTGTCCAAGTTGGAGGCGTTTGGGAGCATGGGACAATGTTAAGGCTTGGGCATCTGTATTAACTGTCCAAAATTCTATACCAGAGACTTCACTAGCAATCATGCGGTTAACAGCATTGCCCCCACCACCTCCGACACCAATTACTTTGATTTTGGCCGCATTACTTGGCACAATATTATCACTCCTTGATTCTTCTTCTGTTATACCTCTGGAGTCATAATTTTGTTCTCCATGAATCCCGAGGTTATTACGAAATGGATTAGCAACATTTTTTGGCAATGGAAAATCTCCTTGTCCTTGCAATTGGGGACTTTCATGGTTGACCCCTTCTTGATTATTGACTATCATTATTAGGGATGGTTAATATAAAGTTTTTTACTTTTACTATAAGTTAGTTTATAGCTAACCAAGATGGCTCTGGGAAAATATTAGTCAGTCATATTCTAAGATATGTTGCACTATAATCCAACCAGCTCAGAGTTTTTATTCATTTTTATTAAATAAAGATTATATACTGGAACTTTACTGTATATTATATCGTCTTTATCCTAATTTATATAAGTCTTTCCCATAGCCATAACGTATATAGCAGTCCTATTTTAGGGAGTAGGGGAATAGGAAAGTATTTTTTTTGCCCAACTATGCGCCTAAAATGGTAGCTTGAGGAGTATAGTTGAGCTGAAAACCAGGTACTTTTTCTAGACCTAAAAAGGCTAAAGCATTTACATAATCACGACTTACGCAGCGACTCTAGATAGGGCTTACTGAAAAAGTCTTTTTTCAGAAGTAGGGGAGTAGAGGAACACGAAAGTAATTTTTTGATTTTTCCGGAACCGTGCATTAAGCAGCTCAAAACCAGGTACTTTTTCTCTACCTAAAAAGGTTAAAACCTTTATCTGCCAATATTTTTAGGTTTAATCAGCGAATTTATAGATAGGGTTTGCTGAAAAATTCTTGATCAGGAGATAGGGTGATGGGGAGATAGGGAGGTAGAAAGTAATTTTTTTTGCCCAACTATGCGCCCAAAATGCCCTCCTTTTTAAACCTTTTTGACCTAAAAGCTGACATAAAATTCCTAAAAGCTTTGCCTGTAAATGCCTACTTTTTTAGCAAGTCCTAGATGTAGTGCTTAAAACTATTGCACTGGTAGTTTTTCAACTGTATAATATATAGCAATGTGCGCACTTAATATTTACAAATTGCAGGAGGTGTCCAAGTAGCTCATAGTCTTATATTATCGGCAATTTATTCTCCCTATTGTCTGTTGCCTGCGCGCAGCGCTATAGTACATTTGCGTAAGTCCTGATACTAAAGGTTTTAGTAACTTTACGTTGGGAAAAAGTACCAGCTTTTAGGTCAAAAAGATTAAAAAAGTTAGCAATAAATGTCTCACCCTTGACAGAAAAATTAATTCCTCTAGAATTTTTATTCTTCCTGATTCTGTACGGACGTTGCATCCAAGGTCTTTGCGACTCCCTACCTTCACCACAGTATTTTTGACACGAATAAAATAGGATTGCTATATCTACAATTTTATTTTTATCTTACTCCCTACTCCCTAGTCCTTATTTAATTGAATTAAAGGAGAATCTGGATTTTTGAGGTCGATATAAGATGTTTGACGAACATCAATTTTATTTGGTAATTCTCGCATTTGGTCTAGAATATTTAGTTGTTCAGTAAATTTAGAGCTGTAAGGTCCGAGATGTACTAATCCTAATTCCGTTGTCAGAATTAAATTTCCTGGATCTTGCCAATTAATTTCAAATACTTTTACAGGACTACTGCTTAAACCTTGGTATAAAGAATACCAATATTCACGATATTGTTCAGTAAAACCAATTACTTTTAGGGTAGGTAAAGACCTAGTTCTTTCTATAGCGGAAAAGCTTTCTAAAGGTATCCAATTGCCATAGGCATCTAACCATCCCATTTTTTGGGAGTTACCAGTACCTACTTTATTTTTGAATTTAGTAATTGCTACGGGACGTTTTTCTATAATCTCAATTCTTAAGCTTGGGGGAAATAAATGACGGCTTATTTTGGCTTTGGCAATTGGACTATGTGATTCTAATTTTTGAGCTAATATTTGTGGTTTAATTCCCCAAATAGACTGAGGATAATCTAATGAAATTAGGGATAATATGGCTCTGTCTGAAAGTAGTTGGTTTCCTTCTATCGTTAATTGTTCGGGTTTAGTTATTAGCCAAACTGGCTGAGTAATTGCCCATATTAGACCTGTTCCTATACCAGCAGTTGCTAGTATTTGCCAGATTATTACTACTAATTTTAAACGTCGTTGATGTCGTAATTTTTGTCGCCGACTTACTAAGTCTGATTGAGAAACCGATTCAATATTATTAGTCATTTCAAATAATGGATAATGGATAATGGATAATGGATAATGGATAATTAATGATTGAAAAGGCTGATAGATAAAGTCGTCTTTTGCTGATAACTAAAAACTATTGCCGCTCCGTACTCCCCTACTTCCTACTCCCCTACTCCCTAAAAAGGGGGGTGAGAACAATTGATACTCTTGCCCCTAAGTATTGCCATATATCTTGACCAGCTTAAAAGAATCTTAGAAAATAACACTCAACAATATTAGAAAATACTAATTTTTTTTGAGACATGGGAACACAACTATTGAGTGACTTAGATTTAGTTAGATTTTATAAAGCTTGCAACCCAAGCAAAACTCTGATAGTAGGAAATCCTGATGACAAACAATATTATATAGATTTTGCTAGTGTTAGAGGTACTGATATTATCAGAGAATTAGAGAGAACTATTACCTTATTATCTGGAAATCAGCCTACTTGTCAATTATTTACGGGTCATATAGGTTGCGGTAAATCTACCGAGTTATTTCGACTCAAAGATAAATTAGAGAAACAAGGATATCATGTAGTTTACTTTGAGTCTTCTGAAGATTTGGATATGGGAGATGTAGATGTTAGTGATATTTTATTAGCGATCGCTCGTCAAGTTAGCGAAAGTATGGAAAAGGCTCAGATTAAAATGCAATTGGGTTATTTCCAAAAGTTGTTTTCCGAAATCTCCGAACTGTTGCAGACTCCTATTGAACTGGCGACCGAAACGGAAATCTCTGTGGGAATTGCCAAAATTACTGCTAAAACTAAGGATTCCCCCAGGTTACGTTCTCAGTTAAGACAATATTTGGAACCCCGAAGTAGCACTATTTTAGAATCTATTAATAAGGAATTGTTTGAACGTGCGAACATGGAGTTGAAACGTCGGGGTAAAAACGGACTGGTGGTTATTGTTGATAATTTAGACCGGATAGATAATTCTCCCAAGTCTTGGGGACGGACTCAACCAGAGTATTTGTTTGTAGACCGGGGTGAACAACTGAAGAAATTGAATTGTCATGTGGTTTACACCATTCCCTTGACTTTAATGTTCTCTAATGATTATGGCAGATTATCTAGTAGATTTGGGGTGAAACCAAAAATTTTACCGATGGTTCCGGTGCAAACTAGGTCGAGAAAGTTGGCTACGGGGTCTGATTTTTCGGGAACTCTTGACTATGAACCTGGTATGAATTTGTTAAGGGAGATGGTTCTGACTAGAGCTTTTCCGAATGTTCCTTCTGCCGAACGTCTGGAATTAATCCCTGCTTTGTTTGATAGTTCGGAAACTTTGGATAGACTTTGCCGTATTTCTGGGGGTCATATCAGGAGGTTGTTGATGTTGCTTTATAGTTGTTTGCAACAGGAAGACCCTCCTTTTTCTGCTGAGTGTTTGGAGGGTGTGATTCAGGAGTATCGGGATGATTTAATTAGGGCGATTACTGCTGATGAGTGGGAGTTGTTGTTTAGGGTGGTGGAAAATCAAAGGGTGACTGGGGAGGAGGAGTGTCATACTTTGTTGAGGAGTATGTTTGTTTTTGAGTATCGAGATAAGAGTGGTCATTGGTTTGGGATTAATCCTTTGTTGGCGGAAACTAAAAAATATACTACTTGGGTTAGTTGTAATTGTTGATAGTTCAGGGAGTAGGGAGTAGGGTGCGTTACATTTCATTAGCGCACTACTGTTCCTAATATTTCTACCTGGGTTAGTTGTAATTGAATTAATAAATAATTGATTTTTAGGGAACCGTAAAAGCTTTGTAGGGGTGGGTTTCACTCTTAAGGTAAGGGTTTTGACACTCAGCTACCCAAACCCCCCACTCACATTTATCCCATATAAGGAGCGCGGGTTTGGGTAAGTTGGGGATGGCACGGGGAAGTCTTTGATTAAACCGGCTCCTATGTAATTATTAATTATTAATTGAAATAGTAGGGGCGGGTTTCACTGTTAAGCTGGCGGTTTTGACAGTGAGCTACCTAAACTCGCCCCCCCCCACCCACATTTATTTGTCAATATCATATAAGGAGGGCGGGTTTGGGTAAGTTGGGGATGGCACGGGGAAATCTTTGATTAAACCGACTCCTATGTAATTATTAATTATTAATTGAAATAGTAGGGGCGGGTTTCACTGTTAAGCTGGCGGTTTTGACAGTGAGCTACCTAAACTCGCCCCCCTAGCATTGGGTAAGCTCAATCCCCCACCCACATTTATCCGTCAATATCATATAAAGAGGGCGGGTTTGGGTAAATTGGGGATGGCATCGGGAAATCTTTGATTAAACCCGCCCTTACATATTTACCCGCCAATATCATATGTCAATAATTAATAACTAATAACTGAAAAGAAAGGGTCATGAAAGATTTGGAAGAAAGTATTGTTTATAATCGGCGATCGCTGAAAAGATTAATTAGGTCTTTGACTATTTCTCAAGGGCAGTTTTCGTTGGTTTTAGTTGGTTGTAATTATGAATATTTGCAGCAAATAATGATGGCTGAAGTCAGAAAGTTATCATCTGTGGAGTTGCAAGAAATGGCTTTGCCAACAACTGTGAATAGTTTGTATAGAACCATTGACGAACAATTAGAAAGGTTTCCTAATTCTGCTGCTGTAATGGTTTTTGATTTACGAAAAGTAGAGAGAGTTGATGAGTTATTAATATCTACTAATCAGGTCAGGGATGAGTTTCGGAAGAAGTTTAATTTTCCTCTGGTTTTGTGGGTGACGGATGGGTTGTTGGCTAAGTTAATTAGGTTAGCTCCTGATTTTAAAAGTTGGGCAGCGGCTACTATTAAGTTTGAGTTAGGAACTTCTGATTTAATTCATTTATTAAGGCTAGAGGTTGAGAGTTATTGGGTAAGTGAGTCTGCTAATCAAAAACAATGTTTAATTCCTTTGGTTGACCAATCTGTTATGCTTTTGCCTTATTCTTCTGAAGGGTTGTCTAATAGTAAACGTGAAGAGATAGGGTTGGCTCTGGAAGATTTAAAGGGTCGTGGGGAGAATTTAGAACCTATTTTGGCGGCAAATATAGAGTTTCTTTTGGGTCGAGATGACTATCACAATGAAGAGATAAATTCTGCTATTGATCATTATCAAAGGTGCCTAAGTTTGTGGAGGTATGAGGTTAGAGAACAATGTTATTTGTATCAACCAGAGTTTCCACAGTTACCAGTTATTAGCAAGACTTTTATTCTGGAACAACAGGGGATTGTTTTGTATAATATTGCTTTGTGTTATTGTTTGCTGTCTACTCAAAATATTTTAGATAATTCTCAAGAGTTAGAAAGGGCTAAACTGATACTGCTAGAGGCAAAACAACTTTTTGAAAAGGTTAATAGTTTTACTTTGGTTGCTGAAGTAACTACTACTTTAGGAGGGGTGGTAAAACAGATGAGGTGTTGGCAAGAGTTAGAAGATTTGGCTTTGGCAGGAATAGAGTTGCATCAAAAGTATGGAAATGAGTTACAAGTAGCGCAAGATTATGGTTTTTTGGCGGAAGTTGCTCTCCAAAGGTTAAATTGGAGCGCGGCTCAGAGGTTGTCTGAAAAGGCGTTGAATATTTTGTTTTATGCTAAGGATGTAATTTTACCGACTGCCAAAAATAAATATTTATTATTATTGGCTAAAAGTCTGAAAAATTTATATCGTCAAGTTGAGGCTATTGAATATTTAGAAATAGCTGAGGCTACGGAAAAACAGGCGGTGGAAAATAGTTTAAAGTTTCAAAAAAATAGAGACCCAAAACTTTATATTGAGATTTTGACGGAGTTGCGCTCGCTTTATTATGAGCAAGGCAGATATTTAGAGGCATTTCGTTTAAAAAGAGCTTCTAGAGAGGTTGCTCATCAATACGGACTTTTGGCTTTTATTGGTGCATCTCAGTTGCAACCCCAAAGGGGAGTGGGGGAGTGGGGGAGTGGAGGAGAGGTGGAGATGTGGAGACGGGGGGATTCAGGGATGGGGAGTGTGAAGTCTGTTTCTGCTTTTTATAATTTACCTGTGGAAATAACTGCTTCTAGTCGGCAAGAGGATATTAATAATCTTGTGGAAAGAGTCTGTCGGGATGATTATAAGTTGACTATTATTCATGGTCGTTCTGGTGTGGGAAAAAGTTCTTTGGTTAATGCTGGTTTGATTCCGGCTTTAAGTAATATGAGTATTTCGGCGCGAGATACGATGATATTGGTGGTTCAAACATATAAAGATTGGTTAGGAACGTTAGGAAGTTCTCTAGAGAAGGCTTTACAAAAAAGAGGTTATTACGGTTATCAGTCACCAGTTAATGGTTGTCAGTCAAGTCAAGAGTTAGGCTCTCATAATAGGGTTCCCTTAAGGTCAGAGGCTGAAAAAATTATTCCCTATTTGTCTGATATTACGGAGGAGTTTAATTCTAGAGAGTCGTCTATTTTGGAGCAAGTTAAAAGGAACGGGGAGAATAGTTTATTAACGGTAATAGTGTTTGACCAGTTGGAGGAGTTTTTCTTTATTAGTAATGGCAGTGTGGAGAGGGAGGCGTTTTATAGGTTTATTTGTGATTGTTTAAATATGCCTTTTGTGAAGATGATTTTTTCGATGAGGGAAGATTATCTACATTATTTGTTGGAGTGTGATTTTATTGGCTATTTAGATGTTATTAATAATAATATTTTAGATAAACAAATTCGTTATCATGTGAGAGATTTTTCTAAGAAGGATGCTTATAATGTTATAGAATGTTTGACTCGGAGGAGTTGCTTTAATTTAGAACCTCAATTAATTAATGCTATTGTTGAAGGTTTGGCGGATGAGAGGGAGCAAGTTCGCCCTATAGAGTTACAAGTAGTTGGCAGTCAACTCCAGGAAGAGAAGCCACCAATTAAAACTTTAGAACATTTTCAACAAAAGTTTGGTATTAATCCGAAAAAGGCAAAGGCTAGATTAATTAAAAAGTTCTTGGAGCAAGTAATAATAGATTGTGGTGAGGAGAATGAGGAGGCTACTATGCAGGTTTTGTATGCACTGACTAATGAGAATTTAACTAGAGCCAGTCGTACTGAGAAAGAGTTGTTAGAAATAGTTCAAAGATGTATGGAACCGACAAATTTTCTGATAAAAAGTCAGTCTGGCGATTTTGCTATAAGTCAGTTTAATTATTCGGAAGAAACGAAAAAGTTACTAGATTTAATTTTAGAAATATTAGTAGATTCAGGACTATTATTTGTTCGCCAAGAGTTTCAGGAAAAATACTATCAGCTAGTTCACGATTATGTAGTAAAACCAATTAGGAATAGGTTTAATTTAGAGGAGAGATTGCAGAGGGCAGAGGCAGAAATAAAAAAGGTTGAGATTGCTAAGAATCAGGCAGAAACTGATAAAATAATTAGTCAAAATCAGTTAAATATAGTATTAAAAAGACAGTTGACGGCGGCGATAGTCGGAATTATATTAATGTCATTTTCTACTATTACGACTTTAGGTTTTTGGCAAAAAGCTATTTTTCAAAAGGAAGTGGCTCAAGCTCAAAGACAGTTAGCAAATGCTCAAAAACATCGAGCCGATATTAATAGTATGACGGCTCTTTCGGAGGCTTTATATTTCTCTGGTTATAAGTTTGATGCCCTCATCGAAAGTATTAAAGCAGGTCAAAAATGGCAAGAAATCAAACAATTATCAATAGAAAATGACCTCTCAAAAGATACAGAATATCGTATAGCAGCTTCCCTACAACAAGCAATTTATGGAGTCAATGAATACAATCAATTAGTAGGACATAGCGACGTAGTTTGGAGTGTCATATTTCATCCTGAAAAAAAATTAATAGCTTCGGCGAGTGCAGATAAAACGATTAAAATATGGAGCAAACAAGGCAAACTAGAAAAAACTTTGACTGACCATACGGACAAAGTTAGCAGAATAAGTTTCAGTCCTAATGGTCAATATTTAGCTTCGGCTTCCCATGATAAAACGGTAAAAATATGGAACTTTGAACGATTAGAAAATAAACCTATTTCTCTCAAAAGTCATCGTGATGCGGTAGTCACGGTAAACTTCAGTCCGAACGGTCAAATATTAGCGTCAGGTTCCCTAGACAAAACGATAAAAATTTGGAGCCAAACAGGAATATTACTCAGAACAATTAAAACTAAAACAATTATTCAATGGGTAAATTTTCATCCTAATGGCAATATTATAGTTGCTGCCAATCAAAACGGAACAATACAACTATGGAATCTCAAAGGGCAACTTTTAACTACTATAAAACATCAAGATAATAATAGTAATCACGCCGTTTATAGCGCTAACTTTTCTCCCGATGGCAAAAAATTAGTAACGGCAAGTAGAGATAAAACTATCAAAATTTGGAATTTTTCGGGCAACAAATTGACTTTGAAAAAAACAATAACCGGACACAAAGAACAAATTATTAGTGCAGTCTTTTCTCCAGACGGCAAAACTATAGCTTCCTCAAGTATAGACAAAACTATTAAAATTTGGGCTTTAGACGGAACCCTCTTAAAAACCTTCCTTGGTCATGGAGACACGGTTACTCAAATTAACTTCAGTCCAGATAATCAAACATTAGTTTCAGCTAGTTATGACAAAAGCATTAAACTGTGGAATCTCAAAAATAGTTCTCTCAATATTCTCAAAGGACATAAACACAGAATTCTTAATGTCACTTTCAGTGCAGATGCTCAAATATTAGCTTCTGCATCCCAAGATAATACTATTAAACTTTGGAGTTCCACAGGCAAACAATTGAACACTTTGAGAGGTCATACAGACAGAGTATCTAGCGTCAGTTTTAGTCCAGACAGTCAGATACTCGCCTCCGGTAGTTATGACAATACAGTAAAACTATGGTACTTCAACACTCCCCAAAAAAACTGGAGAAAAGAATCAATAAACGAACCTCAAGATTGGCAATCAGACCACCAAAATAATCAATATTATTTAGAGAATAAAAAGCATCAAAAAAATCAACATTACAACCTAGAAAAAAAAAACAATTGTTTTGTCAGACTGAGTAATTTTTGTCTGATATCCTTAAACACAACTATCCCCTTTTTTCCAGCAAATCTTTATTCGCCATCACATCAGTTTTCTGAAGAAGAAAAATATTCCAACTTAATTGAAATTACAGTTGATACTCAACTAAAAACTTGTAGTAAAACAAGATGTTTTCCTAAATCAAATTATCCCCCCTTACCCCCTTTAAAAAAAGAAGAAACTTATCCAAACCTTCCTCTCAGGAATATCGACCTGGTTGGACATACAGACAGTGTAATGAGTGTCGCTTTTAGTCCTGATAATCAAATTATTGCCTCTGGTAGCAAAGATAAAACCGTAATGCTATGGAACCGGGAAGGTAAGTGGTTGAAAACTTTACCTGGACATAAAAAATGGGTAAGTAGTGTCAGTTTCAGTCCCGATGGTAAAATTCTTGCTTCCGCTAGTGATGATGGTACGGTAAAATTATGGACTAATAAAGGTAAATTGCTCAGAACTATCAATGCTCATAATAGTTGGATTTTAGGAGTAAGCTTTAGTCCAGATGGTCAGGCGATCGCTACTGCTAGTTATGATAATACCGTTAAGCTTTGGAGTCTTGATGGTAAACTACAGAAAACATTTTTGAAAGGAGCTAGTGATAGTGTCACCAGTGTCAGCTTTAGTCCAGATGGTCAGGTTTTGGCTTCGTCTAGTTATGATGGTAAAGTCAAGCTCTGGAGTCTGAATGATGGTAGTTTATTAAAAACATTAAGTGGTCATCAGGATAGCGTTATGAGTGTCAGTTTTAGTCCTAATAGTAAATTGTTAGCGTCTGGGAGTAGAGATAAGACTATTATTTTGTGGGACTTGGCATTAGATGATTTATTAGAAAAAGGTTGTATTTGGGTAGATAATTATTTACGGACTAATCCTCATGCTTTTCAGAGCAATGGTGAACTTTGTGGAAATAAGTAGGGGAGTAGGGGAGTGAGGGAGTGAGGGAGTAGGGGAGTGAGGGAGTGAGGGAGTGAGGGAGAGGTTTAGCCAACTTCTTGTCAAAAGCGATCGCTTACTTGCCAGACCCTGAAATGGCTGAAACCTAGATATATCAAGAAAAAGTTTGATTTTAGCTAAAAGCATTATTCTATAAAGTTTTGACCTTATTTTTAGTCTGTTTTTTCCTCAAGTCCAGTGACTCGCGGGAGCAAGATGCACGGTTCCCGAAAAATCCCACTATAATAAATAATTGTATCATTCACCTCTTTAAGAAACTGGGTTGCTCTCAGGGAGTAGGGTTAGTTATCCAATAAATCTTGTTTCTTAATAATCCAAAGCAAATAGATTTATATTACCTTTTCTTCCTTCTTCTTTCTTCCTTCTTCTTTCTTCCTTCTTCCTTCTTCCTTCTTCCTTCTTCCTTCTTCTTTCTACAATGAATGACAATAATAAACAAACTTTACCAGAAATGAATGATGTTTGGCAAGAAACATTAAATTGGCAGCCAACAACACTACAAAAAGAACAATTTCAAAAACTTTATGAATTAATTATTATTGGCAATAAAAAGTTAAATTTAACTCGAATTACTAACCCGGAAGAATTTTGGGAAAAACATCTTTGGGATTCTCTTCGAGGGATTAAATTTATCTTAGAAAATCAAATAAATTGGCAAGAGAGAAAAAAGGTTATTGATATTGGTACAGGGGCTGGTTTTCCTGGATTACCAATTGCAATTACTCTACCTCAATATGTTGTTAATTTACTTGATTCAACCCATAAAAAAATTAGTTTTATTGAAACAATATTAGCAGAATTAAACATTAAAAATGCTTTAACTATAACTAACAGAGTTGAACAAATAGGTCGTCTATTTCAATATAGAGAAAACTACGATACTGCACTTTTAAGAGCCGTTGCACCTACAGTTGTCTGTGCTGAATATGCTTTACCATTATTAAAAATAGGTGGAATAGCAATTTTGTATCGAGGAAATTTCACAACTGATGAACAAGCAAATTTGTCAGAAGTTGTCAAAATTTTAGGAGGCGAAATAGAGACTATTGAAGAATTTAAAACTCCTTTAAGTAAAAGTATTCGTAATTGTATATATTTGCTAAAAGTAAGAAAAACTCCCATACATTATCCCCGTGCAGTTGGTGTACCTACTCAAAAACCGCTTTAGGGAGTAGGGAGTAATACCATTTCTCAAAAAGTTTTCTACATTTGATTGAGCTGGGGAGCAGGGAAGTAAGGGAGTGGGGGAGAAGTAAAAATCATAAAAATCCACATTAACTTAGCTAAAGTTGGCAAAAAATGATTTGATTTGCGTTAATTATTTGATGACTGAAGTATTCCTCAAGTATAACAATAATCTATGGGAATTGAGATAAGGAGTAGGGAGTAGGGGAGAGATGTTTGCTTCATTCATTAAAAAAGCAGGGAACTGAATACTTGCAGTCTTATTTTCTGAATTTATCTTTGAATCCTTGTATAGAAATAATAAAGCCGGATAAATTTCAGTTACAAAGATTATTTTTAACTTTTAACTTTTGACTTTTGATTTTTGACTTCCGCATAGCCCGATAAAATCCTGTTTATTAATTCTACTGCAAGTATATTTCAAAGAAAATTTATGATTAACCAAATTATGGAAATGGAAATAGACGAACTATTAAGACAATATGCAAAAGGAGAAAGAAATTTCAGTGGCCTATACTTAATAGAAGCATATTTGGAAGGAGCCAACTTAGAAGGAGCTAACTTTTTTGAAGCAGACTTAACAGGTGCTAACCTTAGCAAAGCCAACCTCAATCGAATAAACTTGACTAAAGCGAATCTCAGTGGAGCAAACCTCATTGGAGCCGATTTAAGTGAAGCAAATTTGTCAGATGCTATTTTAGTAGGAGCTAAACTCAATAAAGCAGATCTAACAAAAGCAAAATTTACCAAAGCAGATTTAAGTCTTTCTAATTTTAGTCAAGTTAATATGGTAGATGCTGACCTCTCCAGAGCTATTCTCTATGAAGTAGACTTGCATGGAGCTAACTTATACGGTGTTAATCTCCGACGAGCTATTCTTAATAAAGCTGACTTAATAGGAGTTAACCTGGCTAGAGCTGATATGTCAGGAACAGACTTAATTGGAGCAAATCTGATGAGAGCAGACTTGACAGAAGCTATTTTAAGTGCTGCTGATTTAGCTGAGGCTAATCTTTTAGGTGCTAATATTTCTGGTATTAATTTGGATAGAGCTGCTCTCGAAGGAACAACTATGCCGGATGGTACAAGTTATGAAGAGTTTAGTATAGGGTTGACTGAATAAAGTCTTTTGGTTGAGGTAGGGAGGAGAGAGGATGGGGAAGTGTGAGCAGAATTTTCGCCCATTTTTTGTATAAAAAAGCACGCTTGTCTTGAGATTTTCTGCTGAACAGAACCTATCGCTCACCCCTTTGTTAAAAACCTACTCTTGTAAAGCCCCTGAAGGAACTCCTGAAACCCTTGTGGGAAAACCCCTAGCCCCTCCCAGGAGGTGAAGGGGAGCAGAGACTAGGGGAGAAAGGAGTAACAATCATAGTCGCTAAGTAAAAATATTTAAGCGATCGCCAAAAAACGTGTTTTTTCATACACTTTTCTCCCGATTTATTGGGAACCGTCAAAGCCGAACCAAGACTTATAGATAACTTGTCATTAATGCCGAAGTTTTATGTTCAGAAATGTGTTGATCAAGCATAGCTTTGTCAAGGGGAAGGAGGGGGAGGAAAAATCCTGTCTACAGTTATCAAAAAAATATATTTTTCAATACACTTTTCTCCCAAAAAACCTTTGAGAGGCTTGTCTATAATTTATCTATGTTTATCAAGTTTTATGCTCAGAAATGTGTTGATAAAGCATAGCTTTAAAAGAAGGGAAGGGGGAATTTTCTCTGCTTTCTGCCTTACATTCATGGGTAATCTCTTTTTTCAACCAGATTTAGTATTACTTGTTTCCTAAATATAGATTAAATTTTATTCTTTAATTCAGAAAATTTTTTATAATACAGTAAATTCCAGATTAATATGATAATATTGGGAAAAATACTTTTTTTAAGTTCCCCTCTAAATCACTTTCCCTATTTCCTAAAATGAGATTCAACATCTTTTCTACTGTTTTAATTTTCACTACAATTTCTCCTATTTTTCCAGCCATTGCTGAGAATATCCAACATACACAAAAATTATTATCTAGCAAACAATGTCCTAATTGTGAATTAACTGGTGCTGGTTTGGTATTAGCAAATCTTCAAGGTGCTAACTTAGAGGGAGCTAATTTGAGTGGAGCTAATCTCAGTCGTGCGAACTTAATAGGGGCAAATTTATCTGGGGCAAATTTGGCTGGAGCAAGTTTATTTGGGGCGAATTTAACGGGTGCAAATTTAACAGGTGCGAATTTAGCTGGTACAGATTTAAGAAGTGCTTATTTAACTGGTGCTAATTTAACAGATGTTGACCTAAAAAATACTTTTTTATTAGGTGTTATTGGATTGTCTTCTGATGTTGGTGAAGCTGAAGATTTTTATCGGTTAGGCATTGCTGAAGCTAAAGCCGGACATTATAAAGATGCTGTCAAATATTATAATCAAGCTATTAGTTTAAAACCTGATTTAGCTGCTGCTTATTTTGCCAGAAGTATGGCTCTTGCTGACCTGGGAAGTCTAGAAAGGGCGCTGGTAGATGCAGAAAAATCTAGGGAAATTTTTATTTCTAAAGGTAGCCAAGAGGGTGAAGAATTATCACAAACTTTAGTAGAAATTATTGACTTACGTTTAAATCCTCCAGAACCAAAAAAGCCTAATCAAATTGTACATGCTATTGGTTCGTTACTTCCTTCTTTATTAAGATTAGCGTTTTAATCAACTTTTCAGTGATTAGTTATTAGTTGTTAGTTATTAGGGATTTTGGAAATACTAAAGTTTAATTTTTTCATCTTCTGAAAATGAGTACAAATAATATCAAATTCGTATATTTTAGACTTTGACAAGAAACCGGGGTTGTGAATAAAAATATCAGTCTGTTAAGGCATTTAAAACAAACCCGGTTTCTACGCTTTTTCCTATCAATGAAATTTATTCAAAGTAAGAATTTAACTTTTAACTTCTGACTTCTAACTTTTGTTTAACCCCTTCCCGGTAAAAAACTACTACTCAACTTCTTAATAGCAGTATTAGCAATATCTGCATAACTTAATTCCCCACACAAAATTTTACTCATTACCGTAGTAGCTGCTGGTAACTTAACTCCTACTTTATAAGCTACTTTAGGAAACCGATAAAATGCTCCTGCTAAACGACTCGCCCAAACCATATCTGCGCCCCATTCTTCATTAATTATTTGAGTATATTTTGACAGAGCATTTTTATTACCCCCTAAAGCTTCATCTATAGCTTCAGCAGCTTTGACACCACTAAAAATTGAAGGGCGAATACCTTCTGCTGATAAAGGGTCTGATAAACTTGCTGCTTCTCCTGCTAATACAGCATTTTGAGCGTGCAGATTTTTATCTCCATCCCACAATGAAATATAACCTTCTAATAATTTATCTTTACTTACATTTACACCAATTTGTTGAACATATTCCAGCAAATTTTGAGAGAGATTTTTTACTTCTCCACCTCTAAAAGTAGCAATACTAATTGAATAAGAATCAGCCTTAGGAAAACCCCAAATATTTCCATTTTTAACTGAACCAAATTCAAAGGTAGCTGTTTGATTTGATTGATTTAATGGTGCTTCTAAAACTAGACTTTGCCGTTTTTTAGACTCTTTAAAACCTAACCATTTAGCCATCGGACCTTTGGCACCATCGGCAGCAATTAAATAACGACAAGTAAGAGGTTCTAGAGTTGTTTGAACTTCCCAATAATCGCTTTTAAATTTAATACCTGTAACTTCCGTTTTATCTCTTAATTCTGCACCTTTTTCTTGAGCTTTTTCGATGAGAAAATTATCAAAAATATCCCGTTTTACCATCCACATCGGAACAGGCAAATCTGCTTCTACAGGATCTTCTAATTTCCAGGTATAACGAATTTTTTCCACCATCAGAGAAATAGCCGGAGTTAAATCAAAATCAAACCATTGAGCGATGGCTGGAGATACTCCACCACCACAAGCTTTAATTCTAGGCCAAGATTCTTTTTCTATGACTAAAACGGAACGTCCTTTCTTTGCTAAATGATAAGCTGCTGTTCCTCCTGCTGGACCTGCTCCGACAATTATACAATCAAACATTTTTTTTCTAACTTTAATATTGATATTTTTGGTGGTTTGGTAAAACGTGAAAAAGTTAATTGAGTAGGGGTATTTCCTAATAAAATAGATAGTTAATTAACTTATTAAAACTATCTATCTATAGAACTACCCTTTGTAAAAAAAAAGTGTAAGCATTGAGCTATTAGCACCTCAGCAGTCAACCAATAGTCAAGCAAACATACAAGACTGATTAAAATTAGCTGACGATATTTTTCTTTAGGTTTCACTTTTTAGATATTAATTTATCCTTCAAAACAGGATAAATTAATAAGTCATAGCTGATGGCTAATAGTTGATGGCTAAATGCTTATGTAAAAGTTATGATTTTCTATTCTACCGAATAATTAATAATTAAATAATTCAGGTTCAAACTCTCCCTGGAAACGGAAAAAAGCAGTCGAGAGATAGCGAGGAGACCTCGCCATCTTTAAATTGACCAAGAGAAATAATTTTTTTCCTTTAAGGGTCAATCTTCTTCCTAAAAGGGAGAAGTAATTATCAATTATCTATTAATGAACTTTTCTTTTCTAAGATACTCCATTTTGAATGCCTTTGTCGATAAATAGAGGAGAGGGGTTTAAAAGTAAGGATTTCCAGCGGAATGCTGCGCAAACAGCTATTGTTCCTAGTTTTAGATAACAGTATTATTAATTAATAGACGACAAATTAGAGTTTACTACACTGATCCCACCTTTATTTCTGATAGCTGAATCCTGAGATTAGCTGACAGATAATTGCTTACTTAAACCGTCATAATATCCTTCTCTTTTGCTGCTAATAATTCATCAATTTTAGCGATGTATTTATCAGTTTTCTTTTGAATTTTGTCTTGCAAATCTCGTGATTCATCCTTAGATATATCACTCTTTTTTTCTTGTTTCCTAACTGAATCTACTGCCTCACGACGAATATTCCGGATAGAAACTTTCCCCTCTTCAGCAAGTTTTGCTGCTAACTTAACCATTTCCTGACGACGCTCACTTGTTAGTGGAGGAATATTTAATCTCACAATAGAGCCATCATTGTTGGGAGTTAAACCAACATCTGACATATTAATAGCTTTTTCAATTAAACCAAGACTACTTTTATCAAAAGGTTGAATAGTAATTGTGCTAGCATCTGGGACACCAATATTTGCCATAGACTTCAGTGGAGTTGGAGTTCCATAATACTCCACTATTACTCTGTCTAACAGAGAAATATTAGCTCTTCCAGTTCTAATAGTATTGAAGGAACTTTTAGTCGCTTCAATTGCTTTTTGCATCTTCTCTTCAGCTTCTTCTAGATTCATTTGAACCTCCTACAATAGTTCCTATTTTTTCTCCCATAACAGCTTTACGGATATTACCCGAAACTGACAGGTTAAATACAATAATTGGGATATTATTTTCTTTACAAAGAGCGATCGCTGTACTATCCATCACCCGTAAGTCTTGAGCTAAGACTTCGCTATAAGTTAGGGACTGGTATAGTTTAGCCTCTGGATTCTGATGTGGGTCAGAATCATAGACCCCATCAACTTTAGTGGCTTTAAAAATTACCTCTGCATCTATTTCTGCGGCTCTGAGAGCCGCAGTAGTGTCAGTGGTAAAAAAAGGATTACCAGAACCTGCACCAAAAACTACTACTCTACCTTTTTCTAAATGGCGAATAGCTCGACGACGAATATAAGGTTCGGCCACTTCCTGCATAGAGATGGCTGTTTGGACTCTTGTTGGTACTCCTGTTTGTTCCAGAGCATCCTGTAAAGTGATGGCATTCATCACAGTGGCAATCATACCAACATAATCTGCTGTTGCCCTATCCATTCCTTTAGAGGCTGCTTTTACGCCTCTAAAAATATTACCGCCTCCGACTACAATTGCCATTTGGATTCCTGTGGCCGCTACTTCGGCCACTTCTTGAGCAATGCCTTGGACTACTGCTGGGTCAATGCCGTAGCCAAGACCACCCATCAGGGCTTCGCCACTTAATTTGAGTAAAACCCGTTGATAACGTGTCCCCATGCTGTCAGTATTTTCTCAACTAAAGTTGCTTTCACAATAAGATACCAGATATCAGTTATTAGTTAAAAGAGGGAGTAGGGAGTAGGGAGTAGGGAGTAGGGGGGGAATAATAGATGTCTAGTTATTAGTCAAAAGAGGGAGTAGGGAATAGGGAGTAGAGGCAAATAATATATTTCTAGTTATTAGTTATTAGTTATTAGTTAAAAGAGGGAGTAAGAAGTAGGGGCGAATAATAGATGTCTAGTTATCAGTTATTAATTATTAGTTAAAAGGGGGAGTAGGTAGTAGGGAGTAGGGAGGAATAATAGATGTCTAGTTATCAGTTATTAATTATTAGTTAAAAGAGGGAGCAGGTAGTAGGTAGTAGGGAAGAATAATAGATGTCTAGTTATCAGTTATTAATTATTAGTTATTAGTTTTAAATTATCAGTATTTCTATAATTTTCTCCTGAATCATGACTCCCAACACACAGAACTATAGATTTTGTTGATGCTCTTTTTTTCGACTACAATAAATCAATAAAAGCATCAATAAACCCATCCCAAAAATGTATTTAAAAATATTTGGTATTAATGGATTTGGAGAGAAAAAACCTTCAACAATTCCAGCAATAACTAACAATCCGACTACACCAAAAATTAATTGTGCAGCTTGGAAACCATAAAACTTTAAAGCATCAACTCGACGATATTTACCCGGAAATAAAATTGCTCTTGCTATTAATAAACCAGCTCCACCAGCGAAAAATATAGCAGGTAATTCTAAAGCGCCATGAGGAAATACAAATGCCCAAAAAGGAAATGCTAAATTATGCTGACCAACTAAAGCGCTTATTGACCCAATTAATAATCCATTAAATACCAATAAATAAATTGTGTAAACACCACCACTAATACCACCAGCAACTACACTAAATGAAACCCGTAAATTATTAATTATAATATTACTAGAAGCTAGAGGTTCAATTCCTACTATTGACCCCATCCATAATTCCTGGCGATCGCGTACCTGAGAAATTAGAGATTCTGGTACTACTAAAGACATAAACACTGGGTCTTGCCAACTATACCACCAAGCTACCAGTCCAGCCACTAAAAAAAATGCTGTCCCTACCGCAGTATAAGCCCAAGTTTCTTGTACAATTGCGGGAAATCCCCATTGACAAAATTCCCAAACTGCTAGCCATTCTTGCTTTCGTTTTCCTTGATAAATTTGAGTGTAACTACGAGCGGTTAACCTTTGTAAGTCTTGTTCCAAAATAGTTCCCACTTGATGGGTTTTAGCACGAGCTAAATCTGCTGATACAGAACGATACAAACTCGCCATTTCTTGAATCTGAGTTGCGGACAATGATTTTAATCCTTTGTCTTCCACTTTTCTTAATAGACTGTCTAAATGTTTCCAATTTTTTTCCCGACGACGAATCCAACGATTAATATTCATTAAGCTTTCCTCATAGTCATTTTTTCTACCTTAAGATCGGAGTAAAATTTAGGTAAGCATTCAGTTATAGCCATCCTATTTTATTCATGTCAAAAATCTTCCCTTTTTTCGGGAATAGGTATGGAGGCAATAGGTAATGGGTAAAAGTTTCGGAACTTATTTCTAGTTTTTGATTTGTTACAACCTATTTAGGATTGCTATATTAGGCATCAGCTATTCCTGGGGAATGCTGCGCCAACAGCAAATCCTATTTAAACTTTAAAATTTATTTAAATGAATATAACTTTTAAAGTTGGCTTTGATAGCAAGATTCTATTTCCCTCAACTAATTCCCTCAACTAATTAAGATTTTATCTAAAACTAAAATAAATATCGCAATCCTATTTTATTTGTGTACAAAATTTCATTGCTTTTTAGGGAACAGGGAACAGCCCGGAGTTTCAGTTTTTTATTTATTTCTTAATTAGTCACAACGTATTTAGAATTGCTATAGATAACCGCTGCTTGCTGAATGCTTAAAAATTTAGATTGTAAGTAATTAAAATAATTTTAATTATGTCTCAAAACCAAACACCAATAGAACCTCTAAGTGTAGGAAATGTTGTTAGTGCTGGCTTACGAATTTATCGAGACCATTTTAAGTCATATTTTGGTTTATCTGTTATAGTAAGTTTATGGTCTTTTCTCCCTTTTGTGCTTTTGATTCCTATAGTTTTATTGTTTATTTTTAGTCAGTTAGAAAGCCAAGCTTTATTAATACTAATTCCCCTGTGTTTATTACTTATTTTATATAGTTCAGGAAAATCAATAGTTAATGGATCAATAATTGCTAGATTAGTATTTAGTGAATTAACAAATCAACCAGAAACTGTGAGTGATATTCGGCAGATTCTCAATCCCAAAATATGGATTTTTTTATGGGCGTTTTTTCTGTTATTTTTAATTGGAATAGGAGCTTATATTGGATTTTCTCTGGGGTTCGGAATTTTTGCTTTTATTATAACTGCTGTGGGATTTCCCTTTCAGGATAATTTTGTTTTAACAGGAATTGTAGTTTTAATTGGGATTGTAATTTTTGTTATTGCTTTGAGCTTGATGATCCGATTATTA
The DNA here is from genome assembly GCF_035285525.1 of Okeania sp. Lineage (GTDB taxonomy): Bacteria > Cyanobacteriota > Cyanobacteriia > Cyanobacteriales > Microcoleaceae > Trichodesmium. The sequence goes on from NZ_JAYKGW010000061.1 coordinate 62,616, forward strand.
ACTCGCTTTTTTATTTTTGATATGCCTTTGACTGTTGAAGAAAATATTACTGCAACTAAAACTTTAGGACGAAGTTGGGAATTAACTAAAGGATATATAGGTAGAATTTTTATGATATTGCTGGTAGCAAATTTGGTAAGTATTCCTATTTACATAGTTATACAAATTATTGCTGCAATAATACAGGGTATTGTATTTGTAAATATTCCAGTTGAAACCATCGATCCTAGTTTTCAGTTATTATCTTTTCTGGTTGGATATGCTATAGGTATATTAGGTAATATATTTTTATTACCTTTTTGGCAAGCAATAAAAGCTGTGATTTATTATGACCTCCGCACTCGTCGAGAAGGCATGGGTTTAGAGTTAAGAAAGCGGGAAATTTAATTTGGTTACAGTAGGATAAATTGATTGGTTTTAGGGAATAGGGAATAGGAAAAAAGTATAGAATAATTTTTGTTATAAAATTTTGAAAAGAATGAGACTTTAAAGAAACTGTTAGAGCTAGAGTTAGAAATAGAAAATATTAACATGATTAATAACGGTTGGTTTGACGAAAGGTTTTTATCTCAATCTTGATCAGAATATCAAATAGGTGAAAGAAGCGATCGCTTAGAAAAAATGTGTGGCTGATAACTAATAATTAATAACTGTAAAATAATGTATGGGTTGAAAATTAAGAAATGAGATTTTGAAGAAACTGTTAGAGCTAGAGTTGGAAATAGAAAATATTAAAGCGATGGCTTAGAAAAAATGTGTGGCTGATAACTAATAATTAATAACTGTAAAATAATGTATGGGTTGAAAATTAAGAAATGAGATTTTGGAGGAAACTGCTAAAGCTAAAGTTGGAAACATGATTAACGACGGTTGGTTTGACGAAAGGTTTTTATCTCAATCTTGATCAGAATATCAAATAGGTGAAAGAAGCGATGGCTTAGAAAAAATGTGTAGCTGATAACTGAGAACTAATAACTGTAAAATAATGTATGGGTTTAGAATTAAGAAAGTGGTAAATTTAGTTTTCTTAAAGTATAAGAAAGCAGGATAAATTAATTGATTTATATTAAGTAAGAAGAATGAAAATTTTTAATCAAATTTCTATAAAAACTCCAGAAAGTGTAGAATTAGATTTTAAGTTGGCAGGAATTGGCAATCGTACTTATGCTCTAATTATTGATTATGTTATCTGGAGTTTGACTTTATTTTTAGTGCTAATTTTTGGCGTTTTTTTGTATTTCCAATTTGGAGATATTTGGGATAATTTCGGGTTAGATAGAGACCAGGTTTCACTGTGGATATTCTCAATTCAGTTATTAATTTTTTTCATTATATATGTCGGATATTTTGTTTTTTTTGAAACTATTTGGCAAGGGCAAACCCCGGGAAAACGTTATGTAAAAATTCGGGTAATTCGTGATGATGGTAGACAAATTAGATTGCAACAAGCAACTATTCGGGCTTTATTTCGTCCTGTAGATGATACTTTTTTTATTGGTATGTTATTAATTATTTTTAGTAAAAAGGAAAAGCGTTTAGGAGATTTAGTGGCGGGTACAATTGTTATTCAAGAAACAAAGGTTATTGCTGATATAGTTTCTACTTCGGAAACGGCAAAAAAATTAGCAAATTCTTTGTTGCAAGAGGCTAATATTTCAGAGTTATTACCTGAAGATTTTGCGGTAATTAAAGATTATCTTCAACGTTCTAAGTTAATGACTAAACAAGCAAATATAGAACTAAGTAAAAAATTAGCAAGTGAAATTCAAGCAATTATTAGTTTGACACAAATTCCCGAAAAAGTTTCTGCTACAGAATTTTTAGAAGCTGTTTATATTGCCTATCAGCAAAAATCAGAAAATTAAAACAGGACTTACGCAAAGGTACTACATATAGATATAGAACCCCTAAACGGGTCTCCAAAATTAGTTGGGGAAATGGGGAGATGAGGAAATGGGGAGATGGGGAGATGGGTTCTATAAGGCTATTTTTCTAGCTTTTTCCCTATTTCGCGTCCACGGTTAGGGTTAGGGGTGGGTTGACTCCTCACTTCTTTGGCAAAAAAACACATCTTTGTAAAGATACGGTTAAGGGTTCTATAGAGTCAAAAAACTATTGCACAATAGTTTTAAACACTATCAGGACTTACGCAAAGGTACTATATGTAGAGTTAAAAAACTATAGCGCTATAGTTTTGAGCGCTATATTTAGGATCGCTGCGTAAGTCCTGTTATTAATACCTGTATTTCATAATACTTGGAATCTAGTCCTTAGAAACCCGGTTTCTTAAAGAAACCGGGTTTCTGAACCTACGGTAACTAATACCCACACTTCCCACACCTCCCTACTCCCTACTCCCTCTAGAGTAAATTCCGAGATTTTAGCTGTAAATATCTATCTACCAACTCTGTACTAATCTGATTTGCAGGTGCATCCAAAACCAAAACTCCTTTTTGTTTCAACTCAGCAAAAGCAACCTCTCTTTGACATAACAAATCTATTGCCACCCCACGAGAATAAGCAGCAGAAATTTTTTCATGTACCTGCTGATTTTCCCCAAAAGTTTCAGCATGAGCTAACTTATCCACTAAAGGGTCGCGCAAAGTCACGCAAAACGGTAAATAACGAGGCGTTAACTTTGCCAATGCTGATAATAACTCTCCAGAAGCAGTCCTATCCACAATATCTGTAATCATAACGATCAAAGCACGACGACTTTGTTGATTAACCACTCTGCTCACAGCTCCCACATAATCTGCTTCCAATAAAACTGGTTGAATAGGAGTGAGACTTTCGACTAATTTTGATAACCGATATTGACCTCTCTCTGGTGGTATCCAAGTACTAACTTGGCGGTCGAATACTCCTACCCCCACGCGATCGCCCCGACTCAAACCTGTCAATGCTAAGGACAAAGTAGCATTTAAACCCCAGTCAAACCGTTTTAAACCTTGCACTTGAGCAGTCATCAACCGACCTCGATCTAGCAAAATAATTAAAGTTTGCTCGGTTTCTGGTTCCAAAACTCTCACCAGGGGACGACTGCGACGAGCTGTTGCTTTCCAGTCTATTAAACGAGTATCGTCTCCAATACCATATTCTCGGAGTTCAGAAAATTCTGTTCCTATGCCCAGTGGTCGGTTTTGACGAATAGTGCCAGTGTTTTCTAGAGCAAGACGGATAGAGAGCGATCGCAGTCCTATTAAATCTGGATAAACTGCTACCTGTTGACTGGCAGAAATTTGCCATTGATGCCAAGTTAATCGCCATTTTCCCAACTGTCTGACTTGAATATTACCCCATTGAAATTCACCACGTTTATTCGGGTTGATAATATAAGTTAATTCTTGACTTTTATTTGGTTCAATTTTTGCTGATAAAGTAGGAGGAGAAACAGTAAATTCTGAAGGATAATTATCGCGCAAGATAATGTTGGCTTTTTGTTTGCTAGATTCGACTAAGAAAGTAATGTTATTATCGCGACCAATGGAAAGTTTGTTTAAAGGATGGCGGGTTATTTTAACTCTATTAGGTTTGACTGTTATTCCATCCCAAATTGCTAAACTACAGAGAATAAAATCAAACAGTGCTAATATTATTAAACTGATCGATTGATTAAATAAAATAGCAATTACTGGGGAAATTGCCATTCCTAATAATAATAGTAAATATAAACGTTTTGAGGGAACCATTTTTTTTCATTTATCAGTTATCAGCGATTAATTTTCAGTTGTTAATTTTCAGTTATCAGGGATTAATTTTCAGTTATCAACGATTAGTTTTCAGTTGTTAGTTTTCAATTATTAGTTTAGGACTTAAGCAGTGACTCTAGATATCCTGCTTAAAACCCCATACGCAATAGTTTTTTGTTCTATATATAGCACCTTTGCGTAAGTCCTGTAGTTATTAGTTGTTCAGGACTATTTTATTCTAAGTTACAGCATATCTTGGGCAAATGATGTACGAAGTAAATGGTGAAAAGATTAAGGAAAGAGGGAGCAGGGAGAGATACCTAATAGTTTAATAAAATTTACTGGTGTCAAATATTCTACATTTGATTTTGGCTACCTAGTTATAGTTGCAAAAATACTTTTTTCCTATTCCTTATTCCCTATTGCCTCCATACCTTTCCCCTGCTCCCTAAAAACAATAAATTTTGGCTTTCTTCAAAATTGAAATGCACCCGTTATAGTTAATATCACACCAAATCCAAAAATAAAACTAAACAGAAAATATTTTTTTCTATTACTTCTTCCTTCTCCCTTTTCCCTTCTTCCTTCTTGCTTCTAAATATCACCTTGGCACAGAAACTTGTTTCAATATAGAACTAATTACCCCATCAATTATTACCCCATCTAAAAGCGATTCTGGTTTCAAAATTAATCTATGACGTAACAGAGGCAATGCCACCATTTTAATATCATCTGGAGTTACATAATTTCTATTATCCAACCAAGCTTGTGCTTTACTAATTTTTAACCAAGAAACAGCAGCTCGTGGGGAAGCACCTAAAGCCAAATCTGGATGTTTTCGGGTTTGTTGAACTAATGCTAATAAATAATCTAAAACTTTTTCTTGAAAATTAATAGCTTCTACTTCTTGTCTAGCTAAAATTATTTGTTCTACAGTTGCTACAGGTTCAATTTTATTTAAGTCGAAACTTTTAGCACTAAAACCTTGTTGAGTATTTAGTAACATTTGTTTTTCTGCTGTTGTCTCTGGATAATCCATAATAATCTTAAATAAAAATCTGTCTAACTGTGCTTCTGGTAGAGGATATGTACCTTCAAATTCTAGGGAATTTTGAGTAGCAACTACCCAAAATAAATCGGGTAATTCTAAAGTTTTTCCGTCTAATGTTACTTGTTGTTCTGCCATTGCTTCAAGTAAAGCTGCCTGGGTTTTTGGTGGAGTTCGATTAATTTCATCTGCTAATAATATTTCTGCAAAAACAGGACCTTTTTTAAGAGTAAAATTCCGACTATTAAGGTCAAATACATTAGTTCCTAAAATATCAGATGGCAGAATATCTGGAGTTAGTTGAACTCGACGAAATTCGGCTTTAATTAATTTGGCTAAAACTTTAACTGTCAGAGTTTTTCCTGTGCCTGGAACTCCTTCGAGTATTACATGACCTCCTGTTAATAGGGAAATTAATAATTGTTTAATTGGTAAATTTTGACCGACAATTATTTGGATAATAGCTTGATAGAGTTGGGTAAATATAGAGTTAGTTTCTTTCATTAATTTACTGACTATTTGTGAATATTTTTTTTGTTTTAATTAGGGAATAGGTTATTTCAGTTATCAGTTATTAGTACCTCTCGCTGAAACATTAGGTATTAAAATACTGAAGTCTATTTTATCTATAGATTAGATTCATTTAAATAAATACTTTACTATAAATCAATACAGTTCAGTTAAGGATTGTTCTAACATTTTTGTGGTCTGAAAAACCTATACAATGGTTCGATATCATAATAATTTTCGTATTAACTTATAAATAAGGTTTGCTGAAAAATTCTTTTAGTAATGTGATTTATTCACCTAAAAATTGTTTGATAATTTGACAGCATATTTCTGGCAAATCAGTTACAGAGTAAATTTATTTTAGGCATTTTGCCCGCCACAGATATACCTCTTTTTCAGTTATCAGCAAAACTCTTTAAAAGAATACTTTACTATCAATAAGGTTTGACTGAAAAAGTCTTTTAGTAATGTGATTTATTCACTTGAAAATTTATGTATGATTTCCTCATAACTCCTGACTCCTAATTTTAATGTGATTAATTAACCTAAAAAATTATATATAATCTTCTCCTGAATTCTAATTTTCATACTGACAAAATTTCCTCCCATTTATCTAACCAATCTACTAAATCTAATTCACTAATCTTTCCTTTTTTAAATTTAACTTTCAGCAGTTTTTCTAATTCTGTTGATGGCTGCCCAGTTTGTTGTATCCAAGCATCTATTAACAATTGATCGTCAAGTAAAATTTTTCCTAATCCTAATTTATTTTGTAATTTTATTTGTTCTGCTTTTCCTATAGTTTCTAAAATAAATTCTGTACTTTCTGCTTTTTCTAATACCGTAGCTAAAGCTTGAATATAAGCTTTACTATTATCAATTACTGATGCTGATAATTTTATTGGTTTAGCCAACCGACGATTTTCAGCAAAAATCAGAATAACTAAAATAATTAATCCTTGAATAAATATTGGGAATAAAGGAGTCTTAACTAAATAACTGATGATACTTTCTCCCAACTCCTTTTCAATTACTTCTTTATCTTTATAACCATGAATATATTCATCTACTAAAATAGGTTGTTGATTTTGAGTAACAAGTTGAGCTAAAAATTCATAATTTCCGATTATATCTTGATAAGCATTAGCTCCTAAAAATTGAGTAGTAGCTAAAATAATTTTCCCTCCCTCAAGCCGTTTTTCCCAAACTATAGCACCGTAGCGATCGCCTAATAAAACCTCATCTTTTTTTTCCTTAAATTTAATTGCTCTACGTCTGGTCTCAATCTTAACTTTTCCCACTTTTGTCTCATGGATAGTAGTAAAATCTGCTTTTGTTGGTTGGTTATTTATTCCTAAAATTACCAGAATATTTCCTTGCTTTACCCACTTATCTATCTCAGCAGAAATTACTGAATTTTTCAGTTTATTATTTACCCGTAATAAAGTTACTGGATAGTTAATATCTTGATTATTTATTAAATCTGTAAAAGATTTTTCCCATCGTTTAATCTCCACATTTTTTTGCAACATAAAATTGTACCATGCACCATATCCACCAGGAGCGCGACTATAACTAGAACCACTATTTAATTGATTATTTGTTGGAGCTAAAAAAATGCTAATTATTATAATTGAAATTATAGCGATCGCTCCCAATAACCATAATTTATTATTTTTCTTCATCCTTGATTTGTTGATAAGCTTGTTGACATTCTTGAAACATAGAAGCAGAAATTTCTAAATCAGCAAATAATAACTGCTGATGAATTATAAATAACTTTTGGTATGGTTGAGATTGAGATAAATTTTGAATTAATTTTAGATATTCTCCATCAGTGCGACTAGATTGGTGAAGTATAATTTCTCTATCATTTAATCCTTGCAACATTGCCATATATAAACAACGAAAAGCTTCTCCATAATTGCCTAGTTTTTGAAATTTTTGTGATTGATTTAACCAACCTGTAATTGATAAATCTGTCTCTAAATTTTCTCTAGTTTTTGTTGTTAAGTTGATGCTATTACGAATATGATAAAAATAAGGATTTATAATTCTGATAATTTTTATAGCTAGCCAACTTAACAAACCAGCAAAAATTAGCCAAGCAACTATTTTAGCTATCATTAATATTGTAAAAATATCCCACCATGAAGGCAAATCTATTTCTGGTAAATCAGGGTCTACTTTAGCAATTTGTAGTTCCCACCATTCACTAATTTGTTGTTGTATTTGTTGAATTTGCCAACCTAAACTATCCTTTTGAAACGAATTTTCAGACATGGTTTAATCAAGTAATTTTTGTAAGCAAATAATCTTTGAATGTAAGCATTTAGCTATTAGTAGTCAGCTATCAGTTTTTAAACTAAGGTTGGCTGATGATCTTTTTATTTAGGGACTACTGATTAGCTGATTAAATATCAAAGCATTAACAGAGAAAGAAAAGACTTAAAGAATTTTAGGTACTGATTTCTGGGAAACAGTAAAAGTACCAGCTTTTCAGTTTAGGGAGTAGAAAAAGTCAGGATTTTGAAGTAATTATGACAGAAAAACTAAGGGGAAATCATAAATAACAACTTCTTTTACAACTCCCCTAAATCCTAAATCTTAATTACTCCCTATTGTCGAAAAAGAGCAAAAAGATTTTTTCAGCAAAACCTATTTATATTTTACTTCTTAGAGACTAATTCCTTCTGACAAACAAAATGACTTAATAGCTAATAGCTAATAGCTGTTTGCATAGCATTCTGGAAGAAATACTTAGGGCTTGGGTGTGAAAATATGAAAGAATTGAAAAATAAAGATTTTAGCAACTTGTTTGTTGGAAAAAAGTATCAGCTTTTAGGTCAAAAAGATTAAAAAATTTAGGACAAAAACCTCGCACTTCAGAGAAAAATTAAGAGACAACTCTTCTAACTAATTCCTTTATAACTCCTCTTCTTCCTGACTCCTGACTCCTGACTGCTGACCCCTAACTACTTCCTACTCCCTACCTCTACCATCAAACTTTTTCAGCAAACCCTACCTACCTTTGGATTTTGATTTGCATAATACCGTTTATCAAAAGTATTGCTATACTTGGAAGCTAGTAAAATCACTTTTATTCATAACTGAAATTACCGCTCTATCCAGAATTTGCTCGAACAAATAATATTTATAAATAAGATTGCCTAATTAAATATCAAATCATGAACATTAATCATGGTTTCAAAAATTTTAGGTACTGATTTATCGGGAACCGTAAAAGTAACATATTTTCCCTTGATCGAGTGGAAAAAGTGATAATTTTGGGGTAATTATGAAAGAAAAACTAAGGGATAATTCTGAACGGTCGCTTCTTGTATAACCTCCCACTTCTCCTAACTCTTAACCACTCCCTACTCCTCCAACTCCCCTACTCCCTATAATGCTTGATAACCAATTAGTTTATAAACTAATTTGGCTGCCGTAAACTCAGATACTACGGAATCATTAACCGGAGCCAACTCCATAATATCACAACCTATTACTTCATATAATTGAAATATTCTGCGCAAAAATGTAGTCAAAGAATACCAATTTAATCCACCTGGTTCCGGTGTACCAACTCCAGGAATTAATGTTGGATCAATTCCATCTAAATCTATAGTTAAAAACACACGTTTAGTCGAAATACTCGCTATTGCTTTTTCCATCCAATCTGACTGAATAGCTATTTCTCTAGCTCTAAAAACAGTTAAATTTTTCTCCTTAATTAAATCAGCTTCCTCTTTACAAATTGCCCGAATACCTATTTGTAATGTTGGTAAATCCATTTCAATTATTCGTCGCATTACGCAAGCATGATTATATATTGAACCTTCATATTCATATCGCAAATCTCCATGAGCATCTATTTGAATCACAGTAAAAGGCTCATCAAAATATAATTTTTTATAAGCTTTTACTATTCCATTTGTAATGCTATGTTCCCCACCAATAGCAATCACAAATTTTCCATCATTCACTAATTTTTCCACAGTTTCTTCAGTAACTTTCAGCATCTCTAATGGAGAAATTTTTTTGCCATTACGAGTATCCGCTATAGGTTCATAAGTGTAAATTCCAACTTCCAAACCTGTTTCTCTATCTAATTCTTCGTCATAACATTCTAACTGTTGAGACGCATCTAATAATGCTGTCGGACCATTAACACAACCTCTTCTATAAGTAGTAGTTGCTTCATAAGGAATTGGTAAAATTACTACTTTAGCAGTCGTGTAATTTGGCTCAATTTCCGAACCAATAAATGGTGGTAATGATATAGAGTTAATTGCTGACATTTTTTTAACTATATTAATTTTCTAGGAGCTTGCTTAAACAAGGTCAAAAATGATAAAATTTATCCGATTATTATAAATAATAAATTATACTTGCCTTATCTGAACAAGTAACTTATTATAGTTCCAATTTCGTAAGCATTCAGCCGTCAGCTATAAGCTAGCCTCCTGCGGAGGAGCTGCACTAACAGCTATTCATAAAAGCTTTATGATTCAGAATTAATTTGACTACAAAATCCAGTTTTTAAGTCTATATTCGTTTAAATTTCCTTCTTAAGGTTTGCTGATAGCTGACAACTAATAGCTGAATGCTTATCCAATTTCTTTCTCCCTACTTCCTCTTCCCTAACTTACAAGGGTATGTTTTTTTTAATTGCCCTTGGATGTGAAAACTGTAGAGAAATTTTTGAACCATTTTGTTTATAGACAAGCAAAATTTTGTTGATATTTTATACTAAATAAAGGTAGTTACTCACCTCTTTCTTAAAAAGACTCCTATTATCTACTCCCTACTCCCTAAAAAAAGAAATGATTACCACAAAAACTTGGAAATGGCAAGGTCTACCAATATGTTATCAAAGCCAAGGCGACCAAGGACCTCCTGTAATCTTAATACATGGCTTTGGAGCTTCTTGGGGACATTGGCGCAAAAATATTCCCGTATTAGCCAAAAGTTGTCGCTGTTATGCTATTGACTTACTAGGTTTTGGCGGTTCAGCTAAACCTACCCCAAGTCAAGATGTCACCTACACATTTGCCACCTGGAGTCAACAAATTAGTGATTTTTGTAGAGAAATAGTTGGCGCTCCTGCTTTTCTCGTGGGAAACTCTATTGGTTGTATTGTAGCGATGCAGTCAGCAGTTGATAATCCTAATCTTGTTTTGGGGGTAGGAATTATTAATTGTTCTTTACGACTTCTACACGAACGGAAACGCTCCACTCTTCCTTGGTATCGTAGTCAAGGCTCGCTAATATTACAAAAATTGCTAAAAGTCAAGTGGATAAGTCAGTTATTTTTTAATCAGTTAGCAACTAAGAAAACTGTAAAGCGAGTATTATTGGAAGCATATAAACGTCCTGAAGCAGTAACAGATGAATTAATTGAGATAATATTGAAACCTGCAAAAGATGAAGGAGCGGTTGATGTTTTTGTAGCTTTTACTGGTTATTCTCAAGGACCTTTAGCAGAAGATTTATTACCAATATTGCCCTGTTCAGCTATTATTTTATGGGGAGAAGAAGACCCTTGGGAAAATATTGAATTAGGAAAAGAATTTGCTAAGTTTAAAACTGTAGAAAAATTTATTCCTTTACCAGGAATTGGTCATTGTCCTCAAGATGAAGCACCAGAATTAGTAAATCCTATTTTGCAAGAATGGATATTAGAAAAATGGAAGTGTTAACTTGAACTTTCTCAAAATAATTAAAAGTTAAATATTAGACTTTTTACAGAATTGGATAATAGGAAAAATATTTTGGGTACATCGCAATAAAGGAAAAAAGAAACAGGAAATAGGGAATGGAAAAAAAGTCTTTTTGCAAATATTGAGATGCACCCAATATTTTTAATAAAAATTACGAAAAAAATTTAACTTTAACTTTTTCTATAACTCTATTAGTCTGAATCTACTATTTTTTGATGAGCCAAAATATCCCTCAATCTCCATTCTTTAATTCTTAAATAGAAAAGAAAAATCAACATCAAATACTATGACAAAAAAATCTTCCACATCCGAAAAAAATTTAACTTTAACTTTTGCTGTAACTCTATTAAACATCTCCAAAAATACAAAGTAAAATTCAATTCTTATACATAAACTATCAATTACTCTTCCCTGTTCCCAGTTAAGCATTCCCTCTTTTCTGGAGAAACCTATTAATTTGAGTATGCTGTTTTTTTAAGGAAATAAAATATCACTTAATCTCCATTTTTAAATCTGAGATAAAAGCTCAAAATAAAAATCAGATACTAATATAAAAAATCCTCCATAACCTTCATTATCTATAAAAGTATCAATACCCCAAAAAGTGGGAAGATGACCCAATGGTGCATCAAGATTAAAAGTATATTGAGATGGATAATTAAGCCAAACTCCTTCTTTGCACCAACCCACATAATCGGCTAATTTGCATATAATACCAACTTGCCAAAGATTTTCTTGATTTACTTGATTAAGTTTGTTAGCAGATATTATCTGCTTATGTATAGAAAAACCAAAATGATTATTACTATATTTTAACCATAACTTATCAAGAGTTTTTATCTCTACAGACATTTCTTCAATATCTTCAACATCATATATTTCCATGAGTATTTTTTCTGTTTCATCATTAGCATATTGCCACTTTTGTTGTTCGAGATAATTATCTAAATTTGCAAATAATAAAAAGAAATTGTTATCTTCTGCTTCCATCTCTAACAACTCCTTTGATTTTAACTTATAAAGATGTTACCTACAAATTACGCTAATCACTCTTAATCTTCAACTTATATCATGTTCGGATAATTCAGTGGAAAAAAAATTTCTCCCTTCTAACCTTTTCTTTCCTTCTCCCGTCTGCCTTACTTCCTACAAAGTGTTAAGTATTCAACCGAACATGATATTAAATATTAACTTAGAGAAAATATTAAAATCAACCAATTGACAATATAATTAATAATGAAACTACACCAATAGCTATCAATATAATTCCTGCAAGTAAGACAAAATTTATATACAAGTTTAAATTTTTTTGAGCTGTAGGATTAAAAGTTATAAATAAACATATAATTCCCAAAAGCAAAAAAACAATAGGAATAATAAACATAATTAGAAGACAATATTTTTTATTCTTTCTGTTCTATCGGAAAATAAAAATTGATAACAGAAGAGATACTAAAGCAAACTTTGCTGAAAAATTATTTTTTATTCAAGGAGTAGAGTAGAAGGGGATTAACTTTTTCTCCCTTGTCTACCCAAAATGTTAACCCTCACAGAACTATCTATCAATTATCAATTATTAATTATGTAAGCATTCAGCTATCAGCTATTAATTTTGAAGAAGGTAAAACAACCCTTGAAATTGAGAAACAATAAAAAGTTACTGTCAAAGTTCCCTTCCCAAAGCTCAGAAATAATTATTCATTACTAATTGCTTTTAACATTTTGCTTTTCGGCTGTCGCCGAGATAAAAAGCTGCAAACATATAGAGCATTCTGTCAGGAAAAAGCATTAGCGTAGCTGCTCCGCAGAAAATACTTATTCCATTATTAATTATTAATTATTAATTATTAATTATCCATTATTAATTATTTTTTGCCATTTGATTTTCAAATATTTCTAAAGTTCTGAGAAGAGAAACTGATGACCGAAAAGCTTCTTCAGTAAGCTCCATTTTTTCTTCAGGTGTGTCAACTATTTCATCAGCTAGTAATGTTAAAGAACCAATAATTGTATTCAGAAAACCACGAGCTTCATAGGATGCCTTAGCTAAAACTTGCTGGTCAATATATTTATCTGCTTCAGACTGGTCGCCAAACTGTATAGAATAGAGACGATGATAGTAACCACCTTCTCTTGCTAAAAGTTCTAAATGAGTACCCATTTCCACTAACTTTCCCCGATCTAAAACAGCTATTTGATCCGCATTCTGGACTGTGGAAAGACGGTGGGCAATAACTAAAACCGTTCGATCAGAACTTAACTTATCAATGGCCTCTTGCACCAAACGTTCAGAAACTGTATCCAGGGCACTGGTGGCCTCATCTAATATCAATATTTCTGGGTCTTGTAATAGCGCCCTAGCAATAGCCAATCTTTGTCGTTGACCCCCCGAAAGCATAACCCCGCGATCGCCTATTTCTGTATCCCATTTTTTAGGCAAGTCCATAATAAAATCATAAGCATTAGCCTGTTTAGCCGCCTCAATAACCTCTTCCTCTGTAGCATTAGGACGGGCATAAATAATATTATTTCTGACTGTATCGTTAAACAGATGAGTAGTTTGACTAACAATACCAGTTTTCCTCCTCAGACTGGTAATATCAAAATCCCGCAAGTCAATGCCATCTATATCAATGGAACCAGAAGTAGGGTCATAAAATCTTGGTAGTAAGTCGGCAAATGTTGACTTTCCTGCTCCGGAACCTCCCACCAACGCTAAAGTTTTACCTTTAGGCACAGATATATCAATATTTTTGAGAATCAATTTAGTATTACCTGGGTAAGAGAAAGAAATATTATTAAAATGAATGTTACTACTCACCTTTTCAAAAGGTATGGAACCAGGTTTCATAATTGGTTTATTATCTCTTCTCCATAAGTCTACGGCCATCTCAAAACTAGCACTACCTTTGGCTATTGCATTACGACTGCTATTAATTTGAGAGACAATAGGTAGTAGGCGAAATAAAACTAAAAGATAAGTAAGTAGGATAGCAGAAACATTGGCAATTTGTTCGGCAAATAAATATCTACCCAATAGTAGAATACTAATTACCGTCATCATGCTTGTCACTTCATTTACCGGAGCTATTAAAGCAGAGTTCATTTGTGCTTTCAGCGCTATATCCTCTAGGGAAAGCATTAACTTTCTTATGGCTCTATACTCTCTATTTTCACTGCTTACTGATTTAATTAACCGAATACCGCTCAGAATTTCAATTATCCTAATTGCATAATTTTTTTGTTCTCTATTTAAAATAGTACCAAATTTCTTTGACCGACGAATAAATAGCTGATTAATTAATGCTATCAAAGCTACTAATAGAGAAGAAATTAAAGTAAGTTGCCAAGAAATAGAAATTAGTAAACTTACAAATACCGAAATAGTAATTAATTGAGTTGTTAAATTAACATAACCATTAATAGTTTGTATGCATTGAGCTGTATCCGAACCTAAGCGTTTTGCTAAATCTCCTACTTTGATTTTTGAGAAGAAATCTAAATCAGTATCCATTAGTGTTTGTAACATTTCCGATTTAATCGTATTTGCCAGACTACGATTAAATGCTACTGTTAATAAACTTCTTAAATATGCCGTTAAATTTTTCAGAATAATAGTTAATATAACTGCTAACAGCATTACCACAAGGCGATATTTTTCTGGAACTCCATCGAAAGGAGATAGTAGAAATTTAATGATAGGTGGTGAACCTTTCAGTGCAATTTCTTGACCAGAAATTTGCAGTAGTATAGGTACTATCAGAGCTGTATTAACTCCATTAAATAATCCGCCAGCAAATCCTAATATAATATTTCCAATAATTTGAATTTTGAAAGGTTTACGAAGAATAAATTTTAAGATAAATTCTTTTGCAGACATTAATATTTTCCTTGTGTCTAAGTTTAATTTCTACGAATATAGAATTCGGGTAATTAGTTATCCTAATTTGCAGTTCAGCCTTCGTTTGCTGTAACAATCTAGAAGATTGTGTTACAAAATTGAATATTGAAGTAATTATAGAGCTATAAACGTACACTATATAATCGGATTATATATAACTAATTATTGCGATTATTTTCATCTTCCCTAATCCCTACTCTCTACCCTAAAATAAATTCTAGGATAAATTATTTTGAGACATTGATATTTTTTTGTATCTAAGTTTAACTTCTACAAACTATTACTAAAAAATCAAGGTATAAAGCTTCTCGTTTTAAGGAGAAAAAAAGTGCTAGGATATTTCCTTACTTTCAATTACCCCAAGTTTTTAACCAGACGTAATATAAGCATTTCCTGCCGAATGTGCTCCCATTCAGCAGTCAGCTATTAACTATCAGCAATGAGTTATTAATTAGGACTTGCGTATGGAAAACTAAAAGTATTTACCGAATAATTAATAATTAAATAATTAAATAATTCGCGCCTTTTCCCTATTTTAATTTTCTTTTCTATACTTTGATTAAATTTGATAAAATAGTTGCCATAGCATCAATACTATAGTAATTAATGCACCTTTCTCTAGCTTTGATACCTTTAGCATTTGCTGTTATTAAATCATTAAATATTAACTCAATTTGTGCTGCTATTTGTTCAGGAGAATTAGGTTCCACCAAATAACCAGCGTCGCCTATTATTTGAGGAAGATCGGCTACTTTTGTTAGTATAACTGGTTTAGCCATCGCCATACCATCTAGAAGTTTTAAAGGAAACTGTGCTTGAGTTGCTAAATGATTTCTTTGAGGAACTACTACTATATGGGCGGCAGCTACAATTTCTGGCATAATATTAGGTGGACATTTAGGAATTTTAATTATCCAACGTCCCCATTTTTGCATTAATTGTTTATCATAATCATCATAAGGACTACCACCAACAATTACCAATCTTAAGTCTGATTGATTCAGATTTTCCAAAGCTACTAAAACATCTTCTACTCCTTTGTAGGGTCGAGGAGCTCCTGGAAACATTAGTATCCTATAACTGATCAACCCGTACTTAATCCTACTTTCTTGTGGATCGTACTTACTAGGATCGAATAGAGTTGCATCTTTTCCCATAGGAACATAAACTCCGCCAAAACGTTTTTTGATAAACTGGCTATTAGAAGTAACTTGGTCTGCCTGAGAAACTAAATTTTCCATCCTTTTTAAATAAAATGGATGGTCTGGTTGTCGCAAAGCTCCATTTGACTTAAGAATATCTCTAGCTAATTGTTTAATACTTGGATTGTATTTCCAATCATCTCCTCCATGCCAACTCATCTCCCAGTCACACATATCTAGAAATAGTGGGCGACTGGTTTGGATTTTTTTGATTAAGCCTATACCAAATGTTGTAGTTTTTAGTTTAGAGGCATAAATAATATCTCCAGTAATCTTTTTCAATAGCTCTTGAGCAGAAAGTACAAATCCTGGATAATTTTTCTTCTGAGGAATAGAAATAATCGGAATTTCAGTCTGAGTGATAGTTGTAGGAGAGTTTTCATCAACAAAGCCAACTATTTCTACCTCATATCCAATCTTTT
This sequence comes from Okeania sp., assembly GCF_035285525.1. Taxonomy (GTDB): domain Bacteria; phylum Cyanobacteriota; class Cyanobacteriia; order Cyanobacteriales; family Microcoleaceae; genus Trichodesmium. Next base: position 79,114 of record NZ_JAYKGW010000061.1, read on the forward strand.
TTAAAGCTTGAGATAAGTAAAAGGGGCGTACTGCTCCTCCCCATCTACCTGCTCCACTACTGGATAGGTTAGCTATCATAGAAATTTTAACCAAGTTTACTACCCTCCAAATTACTAGGTTATACAAAAACTTTTAACTATTTTTCAAGTAGCGATCACCAATCAAATTTGCCTAATGCTTTTTTAATTTAAGCATAAATCTATTCAATGCTAACCTAGTTATACCAAAACTTATAAATCGTCCTATATGCCATCTGGCTAATCTTAAAGTTAGAAGATGTTGCAGATATTCTATATATTGCTTCCAGGTAACTTTGCTCTCTCCTTCCAAACGTTCCTGAAATACATAACCGACTTCTTGGATCAAACCAATATGGCCTCTACCTAAAATCTCTATTAAGATTTTGTATCCTTTTGGGTTGAGAGTTTGGTTAGCGATCGCTCCTCGACGCACCATAAAATATCCACTCAAGGGGTCAGAAACTCGTCCCACTACTTCTGGTAAAATAACCAACCCCAAAATTTGTGCCCCACGAGACAAAAATCTTCTAACTATATTCCAGTCACTTACACCTCCATCAGTAATATGACGACTAGCTACTGCTAAATCAGCACCTTTCTCAATTTGTGCTAGTAGTTTTAAAATAGTCTCTAGAGGATGTTGTAAGTCTCCATCAATAACTCCTAATATATCTCCTTTTGCTACTTGCCAACCACGAATAACTGCTGTAGAAAGTCCTCTTTCTTTTTTTCTACACATCACCCGAAGTTGTGGGTATTTTGGTGTCATATTCTGAGCTATTTTCCAAGTTAAGTCTGGACTATTATCATCTACTACAATTAATTCATAAGTATTAGGAATTTTAGTATCTAATAGTTGAGTTAATTTTTGAATAAGTGTGGGAATATTTTGACTTTCTTTGTATGTAGGAATTACTAGAGAAAGTTTAATTTTTTTTGTGTTTAATTTTATGTTTTTTTCTGCTATTGCTGTAACTTCTAATAAACCAGTTGGAGCTTTTATCCATGAATTTTCTTGACTTTTTATCATTAATTTATTTTTAGATTAATATCATTAATTACTGTTTATTTTGCTCATTTTACTGTGAATATTAAATTGTAAAATCAAGCTTTTTTTATGTATTAACTAAAGATTTATTTCAAAATAATTAGTTAGAAATTACTAATTAAATACCAAAGCATTTATAGATAAAGATAAAGGATTTAGAGATCAAGATTTGGTAAGGATTCAGCTATTAGCAATAAAGCCCATATTTAGTGTAGTAAGTTCTAATTTGCTTCAATTAATAATACTGTTATTAAAACTAGGAACAATAGCTATTTTCGTCTACTGGATAGGAGACTAACTGACGGCTGAATGCTTATAATATTTGAGCAATTTTAAGTCTGGAAAAGGTACTATATTTTGGGTATAAGCGATCTGAAAAAATGATAATGTTGTTCTAATTTGTTCTAACTATAGCAACAAAATTACTCTAAACTCCTGTATAAAAAAACACCCTCGCTACTTCCTAGTTCAGCCAAAATACTTTCCATAAGTTGTAGGCATTCAGCTATTAGTCGTCAGCTATTCCTGCGGGATGCTGCGCAAACAGCAATAATATCTAAATCTTAAAGAGGAGTTTTAAATAAATGTAGCCTTTAAAAGTCAGGTTTTATAGTGAAATTCAATTTAACTCATCAATAGAGGTTTTATTTCAAACTAAAATAAATAGCTGATAGCTGACGTGCAGAATGTTTACCCCTAGTTAAATATGAGCTATTATGATTTATTTTTTATTTATAAAAATCATTTTACCCAATGCTCTTATTTAGGGTTAGCTGAATAAATCTTAAAGCATTCATCTATAAAGATTTTAGACTTTTTAGCTAGGGAAAAAGTACAAGGTTTTTGTTCTTCAATTGCTAAAAAAGTTAGGATTTTGGTTGACGCGAGGCAGAAAAACTAAAGGATAATTTTTCCCCTTATCTTCTGTAAATTCTCTACTTATCCTGGATTCTGGATTATGACTTATGGCTCCTCTAAGGTAATTATTAATTAGTTAATTATTAAACATAAATTCAGCAATACTATAAGCTTGACTGAGAATCATCAATCAAATTAATTTTACCTATTTGAATAAAATCAAATATCTGATTAATTTTATGTCGTTCTTGATTTGTTATGTTTTTTCCAGATAAAATTGATGAAGTAAGCTGTAGATATTCCTGACGGGTAAGTTTAGCTGATGTCATAATTCGGTTTACCATTTGATTAATCGTTACTTTTGGTTGATTTTGCTCAGTCCATAACATAATTTATTATTCACTATACTAAATTTATAATTTATTGACCTTACATTTTATATTGGATTATATAGTTTTAGTAGGGTGTATCTCATATTTACCAAAATACTTTTTAGCAATTCAAAAGTCAAAAGTCAAAAGTCAAAATTGATAAGGATTGTATTATTAATATAGATATACAACAAATATATCCTTATTGCCTATTCCCTAAAACAGATATTTTTATGCAGATTTATCGACTATCGGCACTTTCGGATAACTATATTTTCTTACTACATGACCCAACTCAAAATATTGTAGCTGTAGTTGATCCTGCCGAAGCAAGACCAGTGTTAGAAAAACTAAAATCATTGTCAGCTAAGTTGGTGGCCATTTTTAATACTCACCATCACGCTGACCATGTAGGTGCTAACCAAAGCTTAATCCAAAAATTTCCAGAACTAACTGTTTATGGTGGACTTAAAGACCGAGGTAGAATTCCTGGACAACAGGTATTTTTACAAGAAGGCGATCGCGTCCAGTTTGCCGAGCGAGTCGGAGAGGTTTTATTTGTCCCTGGTCATACAAGTGGTCATATTGTTTATTATTTTCCTCCTGTAGTTGTTGGAGAAACAGGGGAATTATTTTGTGGTGATACTTTGTTTGCTGGAGGTTGTGGCCGTTTATTTGAAGGGACACCAACACAAATGTTAGCATCTTTGACTAAGTTGCGTAGTTTACCTGACAATACACGAATATGGTGTGCCCATGAATACACTTTGAAAAATTTACAGTTTGCCATGACTGTTGATGGACAAAATACTGATTTACAGGCTCGTTTTGCTGAAGTTAAGGAGGCACGGAGTCGTAATCAAGCAACCGTACCATCAATGATGGGTATAGAAAAACAGACAAATCCTTTTTTACGTTGGGAGCAACCTACTCTAAAATTAGCAGTTCAAAGTCAAGAACCAGTAGAAACTTTTGCCCGTTTGCGAGAAAAGAAGGATAGATTTTAACCTACATTTTGCACGAGATCTTGTCATGCAAAGTCCTCAAGCAAAATGTTAAAAAATGTAAAGAGTGTTAAGATTAAATTATAAATTAGAATAAAAAAACAATTTAGAAAAATGCTAAACCCCAAACTGCCAGAACCAGATTTACTGAAAGCGGTACTGCAACCCTTGCTAGAAGATTTCGGGTATTGGTTTGAGCGCACCCGTCAGTTATTGGAGAGAGAAGAAATTACTTTTCTTAGTAGCAATAAGCAATTAGACTTACTTGATAGAGTCAAGCAAGCTCAACAGGAAGTAAGTACAGCACAAGCTCTTTTTCAAGCAACCGGAGGTCAAGTAGGGGTAGAAATGACAGTGCTTTTGCCTTGGCATCAGCTACTGACCGAATGTTGGCAAGTCACAATGCGGTTTCGCCAAGAACAATCTAGATAGGGTTTGCTGATGGAAAGTCTTTTGGTAGGAGTCAGGAGTCAGGGGTCAGGAGTCAGGAGTCAGGAGAAATGTGGAATGAGCGAGAAGTAGGGACATTGTATACAACATCAGTAAAGAAGAATAATCCCTTGATTTTTCTGCATCGCGTCAACCCAAAATTCTAACTTTTTGGTCACTTCAACTTAAAAAGGTTGCACTTTTTTTTAGATATAAAGGCTAAAACCTTTACCTATAAATGCTTTGATATTTAATCAGCAAACCCTAATTAGTGGCAATACTACCTACTCTGAAAAGAATGATAGCATATGTAAATAAGATAATCTCTGCTTATAAAACTTATCCAGACTGAAAGTGATAAGAACCAAAAAATTGTTTAATCTTTTTTTAATTTGTTGAGTTGTAATTTAGCTTTAAGGAGAACACTATGTTACATTTACTTTATATCTTAGCCTTCACTATTATAGCTGTTTTAGCAGTTCATAATTTAATCCGTAGCCTTTTAACCGTAGGACTAGAGTCTCAATCTTGGCCTCAAAATCAAGGGCAGTTCGGTCCTGGTTCCCATTCTCAGTATCGTAAAATTCCACATCCAGAACTATTAGATGAATCTGGTAATTTTATTGATGAGCCTTTGTTAGTAATACGTTCTGTTAATGTACAAGAAGCTCGTAAACAGTTGGATGCTATTTACAATTCTGAAATTGGTTCAACTGGTGAAAATAGAGATGAAAAAAATAAATAGACTCCTACCATAAAACGTAAAAAATTTAAAATTTAGAATTGAAGCAACTATTCAGGTGGTGTGGTTGACAAATAATCATATCTATTTTTTTCTGACTTTCCATAGATCTTTTAGTCTGATTTATAAATTATTCAGTATCCTTAATATACAGTTTTTGATTTTAAAACACTGAATTATGCACAAAATCAAGAATAATGGAACCCCAAAACCTGAATGTTTACCATAAAACTAATAAAATGTCAAAAACTTGCTATTAGTTTCGTTCCTACCTAATGTCCCAAGGGGTCTCCTGTTAAAGTTAAAGATGATAACGGGAGCCACTTTCAAAAGTGTAGTGAGAATGTTAAATCAACTAATGTATATTTGATGTTATTAATGCAATAGGTGAAAAATAAATATTAATCGCCAGATGACCATTCCTAAATCTGTATTGGCAGAACTGGTGCTAGAGGTTCAGCATATCAAACCACAAATCTACTTCAAGTCATCCTTAACTGCTCTCTCTCATGCAATGGAAGACCAGGTTTTAGCAAGCTCCGATCAACCTTTGGTAATAGCTACTTTTCAGAGAGAGCATTTTTATCGTCAAGAGGCTCACCGTTATCGACGAATTGCGAATCTTACATCCCAAGTATATGTGCTAGCTGCACCAGAAACAGAGTTTAAAAATTCTTCTGAATATTATGAAACAGTAGCTTTTAATTCTAAAGATGCTTTAAGTAGAGAATGGAATTTATTGGTACTTGGTCAACAATATTCAAGTTGTTTAATTTGTAATGAGTGTGATAATTCGGGTCTAGTTGATGAAACATCCCAATTCAATGGAATGGAACAAGCACGTCGGTTTGAGGGTATCTGGACTTTTGATCATCAGGTATGTGTCCAATCTGCTATTTTACTATTCCATCGAATTCTTAAGTATAGACCAGAGTTAAAGAAAAAAGTCCAACTAGCTACAGAAGTTTATGGTATTAATTTGGACTTAAAAAAGGGAAAAAAATCTCCTAAAAAGAAATCTCCTTCTAATGGTAAAAATAAGCAAACCTCAGCAGTAATTGGAAATACTAACTTTCACGATCCTTTTGCCCAACGTTTGGTGACTTATTTACAAGCAAGTCAATATAAGTTGATTAAGGCTTATCGCTCAATTGCAGCTCAAGAACAAAAACAACGCTTAATTAATATTATCTCTTCTTCTATGAGGCGATCGCTAGATCCGGATGAGATTATTAAAGTGGCAGTTGCCGAACTAGGAAAAGCACTTTTAGCAGACCGATGTTTAATTTATCAGTGTCGCCCTACAGATGAGATAGCTACGATTACTCATGAGTATTTACGGCCATCAGTAAAATCTTTGCTGAATCAGTTGTGGCCTCTAAAAGAGAATCCCTTATTTCAGAAAGTTATTCAAACTAAAGAGCGAGTTTATATAGAAGATACAATTTTACTACCTGAAGATTTGCTGGCCAAAACATCAGAAACTACTAAATCTCAAGGGAGAAATTCTATAGAAAACTTAATATCTCAATGGGAGATTTCGAGTTGGTTGATTATGCCTCTACTTTATCAGGGACGGCTATTGGGTATTGTAGAATTGCATAATTGTGGATCGTGTTCCCATAACTGGTCTGAAGAACAAACAGATTTAGTAGAAGCGATCGCTACTCAATTAAGTATGACTTTAATTCAGGCAGAAACTTATACTCATCTGGAAGAATTAAATCAACAATTGGAGGCCCTTGATCGGACTCGCAGTAATTTAATTGCAATTACTGGCCATGAGTTACGGACTCCTTTATCTACTATCCAAGTTTGCTTGGAAAGTTTAAGTCAAGAACCAGATATGCCAGAAGAGTTGCGTCAAGTTATGCTAGAAACTGCTTTAGCAGATGCAGATAGAATGCGCAACCTTGTGCAAGATTTCTTAACATTGTCTCATTTAGAAAGTGGTAGAGTTGAATGGAATATAGAACATCTACCTCTATTGGAATGTGTAGATTTAGCTTTGAGTAGTGTTCGTGCCCACAACTTAGAGAAGGAGTTGCCAAATATTACTACTCAGGTGTCTTCAGAATTACCTTTAGTATTGGCCGATGGAGAATGGTTAGTAGAGGTTTTGTCCAAACTTTTGGACAATGCTTGTAAGTTTACTCAGGCGGAGGGAAAAGTAATAATTACAGCTACTTCTTCTAATAGTGAAAATATGTTGGAGGTGACTATTTCTGATACTGGTCGTGGGATTGAACCTGCTAGGTTAGAGGCTGTGTTTGACCGTTTTTATCAAGAAGAAGGTGCTTTACGACGGAGTGTGGGTGGTACTGGTTTAGGTTTAGCTATTTGTCGTCAGGTTATTACTCGTTTAGGGGGAAAAATTTGGGCTGAGTCGGCAGGTAAGGATCGAGGTAGTCAGTTTCATTTTACTATTCCAATTGTTGGTAATAGTCAAAAGCAACAAGAAATGCAAAAGAAACTTAATTAGGGTTTGCGCTTCTTCAGTCTTTTTTAAGGGTAGGGACGCCCTTATGCAACGTCCCTACGGTAGGGGAGTAGGGAGTAGGGGAGGGGAGTAGAAAAGTAATTTTTTTTGCCCAAATATGGGCTTAAAATGGTAATTGAGGAGCATTAAGAGCTGAAAACCATGTACTTTTATCCATGATTCAGATAACTTTTGAATTTTGACTTTTGAATTCTGACTTCTATGAGATAATCCTTTTGTAACAGAACCTTACAATTTCTTAAACCTGAGCAACCCTAATGATACCATGCCATAAAAAGGTTCATATAAGAAATCTATGGCAGACGAATTAACTGGACAACCTCCAATTTTTGGTGGCAGCACTGGTGGCTTGCTAACCAAGGCCGAAGTTGAAGAAAAGTACGCTATTACCTGGACTAGCTCTCAAGAACAGGTGTTTGAAATGCCTACAGGTGGCGCAGCTATTATGAATGAAGGTGAAAACCTACTTTATTTAGCTCGCAAAGAGCAATGTTTGGCCCTCGGTACTCAACTACGGACTAAATTTAAGCCCAAAATTGAGGACTTCAAAATCTACCGGGTTTTCCCGGATGGTTCTAACGAGTACTTACATCCTGCTGATGGTGTTTTTCCTGAGAAGGTGAATGAAGGCCGTCCTTATGCAGGTAAAATTGACCGCAATATTGGCAGTAACCCAGAACCAGCTACTCTTAAGTTTACTGGCAAAAAACCCTATGATGCATAGGATAGATTTATGAGTTAGAATTAGGGATAGAATGAGGCTTTAATAATATAGGCTTCATAAGATTTGCAATATTTTTTGCATTTTCTATTGCTTGATGATTAATACCTCGGCTTTCAAACATTTTATGTAAAGCTGAGGTTTTTATTTTGTAAAGGAAGGAAAAAGTAAGAAGGAAAAAGTAAGAAGGAAAAAGTAAGAAGGAAAAAGTAAGAAGGAAAAAGTAAGAAGGAAAAAGTAAGAAGGAAAAAGTAAGAAGGAAAAAGTAAGAAGGAAA
>NZ_JAYKGW010000062.1:0-17895 GCF_035285525.1 Okeania sp.
GTTCCTAGATGATAATTTCCCTGTAATTAAATTCTTAATTTCTCTATTATCTGTCATTTAAAAATTCCGGAAACTTGAGACGATCTTGATATAACCTCTCTCAAACATCTAACTTAGATTAAACGCCAAATATTCTAGAGATTTTAGTATTTGACTTGCCAGAGAATTATTTCGGAATTTCCGGTAAAAAAAATTGATAGAGCGCTAAAAAAATGTGATTTTATTACTCATAAAATTTTCGCTAAAATTATTTAGAACTTACATAAATAGAAACAGAATTTATTGCTGATAGCCGAAAGCTAATAGCTGAATGCTTCTTTAATTACTCATAAGTAAACCCAGCTTGACCTTCCTTAATTTCAACATTCCTCATAATTTTTATCAACTTATTTTTAAACAGTTGATAACTTTTAACTTCATTATTGTACCACCACTCGTACTTTTTTTTCATATCTATCGCTGTATCACGAGTGCTAGCTATAAGCGATCGCTTATGACTAGCATGAAAATTTTGAATAACAACTCTATCGACAAAATTTAACTCTCTAATGAAACTTTCTTGTTCTTCTAATAAAGTCGGCAATAAAGGAGTAATAGTAATAGAAAGCTTAGGCAAATAACCAGTTAAATCATTAATTTTAGTCTTAAATTTTTTCATCGCATTCAGTCTAGCTCTAATACTAGGTGTTTGAGGTTCAAAATCTTTTCTGACTGACTCACTACCCGTCGGAATACTCATATTAATTCGGAGATTTTTAAACCGCTGTAAAATATCAATATCTCTAGTTATCATCGGACTACGAGTTTGAATAACTAAAATTGGTTTATACTCCAACATTACCTCCAATAATCTCCGAGTTAATTGAGTTTTTGACTCTATTGGTTGATAAGGATCGGTAACACTACTCATATAAATACTAGGTAATTTATCAGAATTTCTCTTCTGCCATTTTATTAACTCTTTCTCTAAAACTTCCACAGCATTTTCCTTAATTAAAACCCATTTTCCCCAGTCATTTTGCATTTTTTCATTAGGACTAAAAGCAGCAGCATAACAATAAGTACAACCATATTGACAACCTCGATAAGGATTCAAAGTAAAGTCATAAGCTTTAATAAAACCAGTGGCTTTATTTAAAATTGATTTAGCATTTTGTCCGTAAACATCAGCACTACCAAATTTTTCACTAACCACTAATGAATTATTAGTAATTACTGTATATTGTTCATCTATAAATTCCATTTTAATCTTTTTAAATAAACTGATAAATTAATGAATATTTTCTCAAAAATTACTCCCTAATCAAATTGATTTAGCATTTTGTCCGTAGACATCAGCACTACCAAATTTTTCATTAACCACTAACGACTTATTAGTAATTACTGTATATTGTTCATCTATAAATTCCATTTTAATCTTTTAAATAAACTGATAAATTAATGATTTTTTTTTACGCTGGAGTCTGATAAATGATATATGTATTATTCATCTAGAAATTGCATTTTATCTTTCAAATAAACTGATAAATTGCTGAAGGTTTTTTTGCCAAAATAATTAATAATTAAATAATTCGCGCCTTGAAGCCTCCTCTTTTAAGGGAAAAAAATAAATCTTTTCCTTTTAGCCAATCCTCTCACTTTTAGGGAGAGGTAATTATCCATGATCCATTATCCATTAATGAAACTTGAGTCTCAAGGATAGTTCAGAGAAAATATCCAGTTCTATCACTGATGATAAATATTTGATAAATTATGTAAATAAACACTGATAACTGATAGCTGATAACTGATATTTGGTCAAAACTATAGCAGTCAGTTGTAATTTGTGAAAAGAGAATATAAATGTTATTATCATTATATTAAACTTGGTTCATGCAGGAGTTTTTATATTTCATTCCTGATTGCTATAGTAAGATGGTGTAAGCTAAAGAAGTTAAATTAGCTATCTTTATCACCTAAAATATTATCTAAGCATTCAGCTATCAGCAGTCAGCTATCAGCAAAGATATCTTGTATTTAAGGACATAATTTCAAGTGAACTTGCTTTTGTAGTAAGATTTTTATGACTCAATTAATAAAGCTTTTATCAGGGACTAAAACCAATAGCTGAGAGCTTATAGCTCTGACAATATTATTAACTATTACAATTTGCTGATTCAAGGTGATTATTAAATTTGTTTATTTATTAAGGATAAAGGTGTCAAAATTATGCTTACAAGTGTAGAACGTCTTTTATTTATCAGAGCAGTGCCAATTTTTAGAGAATTAAGAGATGATTTTCTAGTACGTTTAGCTTCTGTAATGGACGAATTATCTTTCCCTACTAACCATACTATTTTTACTGAAGGAAAAGAGGGAAGGTCTCTTTATGTTGTAGTATCTGGTAGAGTTAAAGTTCATTTAGAACACCGTGAGTTAGCAAGGTTACAACAAGGAGCTTGTTTTGGTGAAATGTCTTTGTTTGATGCTGAACCTCGTTCTGCTTCTGTTACTACTTTAGAAAATTGTGAATGTTTAATGTTAACTCAAATGCAGCTTTATGATGCAATTGATGAAACACCAGAAATTGCTATTAATATTATTCGTCTATTGTCTCGTCGTATTCGCGAGCTTAATCAAAAGATTAATGCTAGAGAAAATAGTGCTTCTTCTAATAGTAATAAAATACCTGAACTGCGTTAGAAATATACCAAAATATAGCAGATTGGTTTTGCAGTAGACAAAACCAATGTTGCTTAATCTTATACCAATTCAGTTATTAGTTATCAGTACCTCAAGTCTGAAGTAAAAGGCTTTAAATACTGAAGTTTATTTTTTTCATTCCCTGGAAAAAGGTAGGGAGAACTTATTTTTTGATCGTTAAATAATTTGCTGAAATTACTGTTACTTTCAAAAAAAATAAGCCTATAAAATCTTCAGGGATAACTTTTAAATTTAGTGAAATGGTATTTGCTAAGTATTAATTCAAAAAAAGTCACTAAACTAAGCGAAAAATAAATGGATAACGGTAAGATTTATCCGGATTACTCGTTACATTTAGAATAGCAATAATTGGCATAACAAAATTAACAATTCCTAGCAAAATTAATAAAGGAAAGCCAATTAAAAGCCAAGTTAATGCACCAAATATAATACCGTAGATATAAATATTAATGTGAAAGTTTAGAGATTCTTTAGCATTATCCTTTATAACAGAGTCTTCAGTTATAAATAGGATAGCTATTGGTACACCTACAGACATAATAGTTACACTAAAAAAAATTGCTCCGTGGCATAAAGCTGAGAGAATTTTTCTTTTGCCAGTATCCATGAAATTTTCCTCCTGATTTAAACTAGAGTAACCATTCAGCTATCAGTTATTAGCTATCAGCTAGAAGAGGAATTAGTCTTCAAGGAGAATTAAAAGTCCAATACGAAAAAGATCGTCAACTAAATTTAGTAAGTTATTACTTTCATGTATTTTTTGGCGCAGAATAATCCAGGAAAAGCTGAAAGCTGACTGCTAATAGCCGAATGCTTACAAATATATATCTATATTTTTCAATTATACAATAATCATTATAGCTGTAGGGAGTAGTTAATAGTCAGGAGTCATCGGAGCTATAGAAGAATTAATTGGAAAAATTAAGAGATAATTTTTCTGCCCTACGGAGCCTTTTACTCTAACTTTTTTCACCTTTTCGATCTAAAATATGGTACTTTTTTCCAACAAACAAGTTGCTAAAACCATTAGTATTTCAATGCTTTTAGATTTATTCAGCCAGCCCTAATTAAAGATTTTTTTTATTATTAATTATTAATTATTTAAGGTTTTTTGGAGAATAGGAATTTCAATAATAAATTTAGTTCCTTGTCCTACTGTAGAAATACAATTTAATTTACCTTGATGTTTTTCCACAATAATTTGATAACTAATAGATAATCCTAAACCAGTACCAGTACCGATAGGTTTCGTAGTAAAAAAGGGGTCAAATATTTTTTTACGAACTGTTTCTGTCATCCCCATACCATTATCTGCAATTATAATTCTAACTTGTTCAGATGATATAACTTTTGTACTAATTGTAATAATAGGCAAATCTTCTGAAATATTAGAACTTTGATTGGTCTCAGTGGGGTAGAAATTTTTACTTCGTTTTTCTGCTAAAGCGTCAATAGCATTAGAAATAATATTCATAAATACTTGATTTATCTGACTAACGTAACATTCTACTTTAGGTAAACAATTATAATTTTTAATTACTTGAATTTCTTTTTCCTTGAGTTTCTGTTTGAGTTTATTTTGTAAGATGAGAAGAGTGCTTTCTATTCCTTCATGGATATCTACAGATTTTACTTCAGACTCATCTAAACGAGAGAAATTTCTTAAAGATAAAACTATATCAACAATACGCTTCGTTCCTATTTTCATAGAATTTAAAGTTTTCGGTAAATCTTCAATCAAAAACTCTAATTCTATACTTTCTATTTCCTCTTGAATAACTGTAGGTGGATGAGGATAATTTTCCTGATAAAGATGAATTAAATTAAGTAAGTCTTCCGTATACTGATTAAGATAAGTAATATTACCAGAAATAAAGTTAATAGGATTATTAATTTCATGGGCAATACCAGCAACCATTTGTCCTAAAGAAGACATTTTTTCAGTTTGAATAAGTTGTGTTTGAGCTTGTTGGAGTTTCTGCAAAGCTTCAGATAATTCCATAGCTCTTGCTTTAGCTTGAAAAGCAGTTTCACGACTTTTATGATATAGTTCAGCTTGGTCAATAGCGATCGCTAATTGATCTGTTACTGCTTTTAAAAGTTTTACTTCTCTATCATCCCATTTATGAACAGAGGTATGATTAGCACAAAATAAAATTCCTATTTTGCCTGACTGAGTTTTAATTGGTATAGACACCAAAGAAATTATACCAAAACTACCTATAAAATCTTGCATTTTTCTATCATTAACTAGACTAATATCATCTACCTGAATAATTTCTAATTGCAAAAATTTTAAAGCCCAAGACCCTACCTGTTCTTTAGTATATTCACCAACTAAGCTAGGTAAAAATTCTGCTTTTGACTCATTAACAATTTCCCAAATATTGAGATTATTATTATTAGTTTTTTCAGTATTTAGACTATCAGTTAAACGATGCCAAATAAAATGACAACGATCTATTTTTAAGATAGTCCGAACTTCATAAACTGTAGTAGCTAAAATTGTATCAATATCAAGAGAATGACGAATTTGAATTGCCAAATGATTAAGTAATTCTTCATAACGAGCAATTAGTCGAAATTGAGCCTCTGATGCTTGAAGTTGTTGTTGAGCTTGCTTACTTTCTGTAATATCTAATCCTAAATACATTAAACCAATAACTTTATTATCATCATCTTTAATTTTGACTTTAATTAATTCTATATTATGCTCTTTGCCATCTATAAAAGTAAAAATTTCTTCACTGCGACATGGTAAATTATACCTCCAACAACCAGCATCATATTTCTGAAAAATTTCCGCTTCTTTGTGTGGAAAAAGTTGATAATATTTTTCAACTTCCAAAAATCTTGACTCAGGAATGCCAAGATTTTCACAGAATGTCTTGTTAACAAACTGAACTTTACCATCAACATTAGTCATCCAAATCCAAATAGGTGAATTATCAAGAATTGCTCTTAAAGTTTTTTGTTGCTGGTCTAATTTTTCCTGTGCTGCAATACGTTCAGTAATATCTTCATAACTGCCAAGAATACCAATTACTTCACCATTTTGATTATGAATAGGAACTTTACTTGTTTGTAACCATCTTTGTTGACCTTGAGTAGTTAATTGAGGTTCTATTATTTGATATCTAGGAGTATTAGATTCTATAACTTCACGATCTATTCTGCGATAATGTTCAAAATATTCTTGATTTCCGGGTAAATCATAATCATTTTTACCAACTATTTCTGCTGGTGATTTAAAACCAGCTTTATTCGCAAAACTATAATTACATCCCTGATATACTAAGTCTTTATTTTTCCAAAATATTGATTGAGGAATATTATTAATAATTAATTGCAGTTTTTGTTCAGATAATTGTAGTTCTAATTGTGCTTGTACCCAGTCTGTCACATCTAAAACTAGAGATAATATCGAAATTAAATTACTTTTTTCGTCGAAAAAAGCCGAGTTATACCATTCACAATTTATTACTTTTCCTTCTTTGGTATAGTTACGATTATAGGAAATATTTCTAGGTACATTTCCTTGTCGGAGTTGCTGCATTATACTGTTAACTTTTTCTAAATCTTCAGGGTATATAAATTCCCAATCATTTGCATGAATACCTAATATTTCTTCTGCTTGCCAACCAAAGATTTTTTCTGCTTGTTGTGACCAACGTTGTACTTTAAATTCACTATTCCATTCAATTACTCCTAGTGGAGTATTTTCTACATGAAAGTTCAATTTTTGGAGAGCATTTTTTAATTTGTTTTCTGCTTCTACTTCTTCAGTAATATCGCTAATAATTGCAGTTAATATAGTTTCATTCTTTAACTCTAATTTAGAAATAGAAGATGCTATGGGAAATTGAGTACCATCTTTCCGCAACCCCCAAGCTTGGTGACGACTCGCCATAGGACGGGAAACTACAGTTCCACTACTAAATTGACGTAGATAGTGTTGATGATTTGTTTTGTATCTTTCTGGTAATAGCAAATTTAATGACTTTCCTAAAACTTCATTTACTTGATATCCAAATATTCTTTCTGCTCCTTGATTAAACATAGAAATATTTTGATTTTCATCCACCGAAATAATAGCATCTTTAGCAATTTCTAAAATTCCACCTAAACGTTTTTCTGATTCTTGTAAAGCTGTTTGTATTTGTTGACGTTCTACAATTTCTGCTTTTAACTTCTCGTTAATTTCTTTTAGTTGTGCAGGACTGGAAAGTGCTAATAATTTAGGAATTAATGGTATTAAATTTCCGGCTGTCAATAAAGATATTATTGCTGTAATTCCTTTAATTAAACCTGATAACCAATAGATAGGATACCAGAGAGTCCAAACTTCCATTAAATGAGTCAATCCACAAGCAATAATAAATGCACTAAACAATACAAATATTTCTGGATAAGGTAAATCTTTTCGCTGATTAATGAAATAAATTAAGGCAATAGGAATTGAAAAGTAAGCTAATGCAATTAATGAGTCTGACAATATATGTAGCCATACTAATTCAGGTTGCCAAAGATAACAATGTCCGTGAGGAATAAAATTTCCTGTACTCCAAATTTTTGATAAAAAATTCATAGGCTTTTATTTTGTTAATAGACATTATAAAAAGTCAGCATTCAGCAGTCAGCTATTAGCTATCAGAAGAGTGTTTTTAGTAAGCCATCAAAACTTTTTTATTATCAAATGAAAGTCAGCATTCAGCAGTCAGCTATTCCTTTTAGTTTGATATAAAAGCTTGATGATACGGTTCCCGAAAAATCAGAAATTTTTCTGACTACAAAATTCAGCTTTTCAGTCTATATTCGTTTAAATTTCCTCATTAGGATTGATTTTTTTCTTGCTGAATGCTTACAAATGAAATCACTACAAAAGCCAGTTTTTAGGTCTATATTCGTTTAAATATTCTCCTTAAGCTTGAGGTTTTTATTGCTAATAACTGACTGCTTACTATCAAACTTCAAATTTTCAACTATTTGTTTTGCATAATTTTGCACTTTTCATATTGTCAAAGTATTGATTTTATTTTTATGTATCTATTAGTATAGCAATTATTATACTTGTGAGGTACAAAATTCAAAAACTTTTAGGGAACAAAAAAATCCTTAACTAGAACACATGATTGAAACTATGTAAGCATTCAGCAGTCAGCTATAAGCCATCAGGTAATCTCCTATCTAGGAGCCGAAAACAGCTATTGTTCCTAGTTTTAGATAACAGTATTAGTATTATTAATTGATGGCAATATCTTGCGACACTAACCCAGGCTTTATTGCTGATATCTAACAGCTAATAGCTGAATGCTTCTTATGAAACTATTACCTGTTCCCTCCATACCTGTTCCCCGTTCCCTATTCCTGAAAAGCAACTAAATTTTTAACAGGAATCAAATAGGATTGCTATAGATAAATGTATAATATGATAAATTGTTATAAATTCTAGAAGTTAAGTTAACTTATGTCCATTGAAATAGAAACAGAATTGCAAACAGCAGTAGATAAACGACGTAATTTTGCAATTATTTCTCACCCTGATGCTGGTAAAACTACCCTTACAGAAAAACTATTATTGTACGGAGGTGCTATTCAAGAAGCTGGAGCAGTAAAAGCCAAAAGAGCGCAACGTCATGCCACCTCCGACTGGATGGAAATGGAACAACAAAGAGGTATTTCTATTACTTCTACAGTTCTCCAATTTGAGTATCAAAACTGTCAAATAAACCTCCTAGATACTCCCGGTCACCAAGATTTTAGTGAAGATACATATAGAACATTAGCAGCAGCAGATAATGCTGTAATGTTAGAAGATGCAGCTAAAGGTTTAGAACCTCAAACTCGCAAATTATTTGAAGTTTGTAAAATGCGAAAATTACCCATTTTTACCTTTATAAATAAAATGGATAGACCAGGGAGAGAACCTTTAGAATTATTAGATGAAATTGAACAGGAATTAGGTTTAAAAACCTATCCTGTAAATTGGCCGATAGGTATGGGCGATCGCTTTAAAGGAGTATTTGATAGAAGAAAAAAACAAATTCACTTATTTGAAAGAAGTATTCATGGGAGTAAAACAGCAACAAATACAGTAGTAAATTTAGGTGATCCTCAAATAGAAGAACTATTAGAAGAAGACCTTTATTATCAACTCAAAGAAGATATAGAATTGTTAGATGAATTAGGTGAAGAGTTAGATTTGGAAAAGATACATAATGGAGAAATGACACCTGTATTTTTTGGTAGTGCTATGACTAATTTTGGGGTGCAATTATTCTTAGATGCTTTCTTAGAATATGCTCTAAAACCAGGTACTCATAAAAGTACAGTTGGGGAAATTTCTCCTACTTATGAAAACTTCACTGGATTTGTGTTTAAATTGCAAGCTAATATGGATCCAAAACATCGAGATAGAGTGGCTTTTATCAGAGTTTGCACAGGAAAATTTGAAAAAGACATGACAGTTAGTCATGCTAGAACAGGTAAAACAGTACGATTATCTCGTCCGCAAAAGTTATTTGCTCAAGACAGAGAATCTATTGATGATGCCTATCCTGGTGACATAATTGGTTTAAATAATCCTGGAGTTTTTGCCATAGGAGATACTATTTATAATGGTAAGAAATTAGAGTATGAAGGTATCCCTTGTTTTTCACCAGAAATATTTGCTTATTTAAGAAATCCTAATCCTTCTAAATTTAAACAATTTCGTAAAGGAGTTAATGAATTAAGAGAAGAGGGGGCGGTGCAAATTATGTACTCAGCAGATGAGACAAAAAGAGACCCTATTTTGGCTGCTGTTGGGCAATTACAAATGGAAGTTGTTCAGTTTAGATTGCAGAATGAATATGGAGTAGAAACTAGATTAGAAATGTTACCTTTTAGTGTGGCACGTTGGGTAGATGGTGGTTGGGAAATACTGGAAAAAGTGGGTAGATTATTTAATACTGTAGCGGTAAAAGATAGCTGGGGAAGACCTGTTTTGTTATTTAGAAATGAATGGAATTGTCAACAGGTAGAATCTGAACATTCAGAGTTAAAATTGAATAATACTGCCCCTGTTGTTTCTGGTCAAGAACCAGAATCTTTGTAAAAGAAGGAACAAGGAATAAGGAAGAAGGAAAGGCTTTTTCAACTTTACTTTGAGCTTTTACTTTTCTCTGGAAAAAGGAGGAAGTAATCAGGAAGAAGTAAAAGCTTTTTCAAGTTTACTTTTAACTTTTATCTTTTCCCAGGAAAAAGGAGGAAGGCTTTAGTTATCTAGGAGAGAACAAAAAAAGTAAAGACTTTTTCAACTTTACTTTGAGCTTTTATTTTTGATCAGGAAAAAGTTAGTTATCTAGAAGAGTTTAGTAGTGACGCGTCAAGCTTGAAATAGTGTTTTAGGAAAATCCTAAAAGGCTGATTTTTCAAAGCTTGACATCAAAAATCTATTCTACCATTTTAAGCTTGACACACTGGTAGTGGACTGTTTCATCTAAAATAGTGCATATGGTAGGGGCGGGTTTATGCGGCAATTTTGATACTACTCTAATATTTATACAAACCCGCCCCTGAGACGGTGGCTTATACTTATATCACTGGGGGCGGGTTGATCTAACGAGCTATAGAAAACTCGTTGTAGGGACGCCCTTATGCAACGTCCCTACGGTGAAACCCGCCCCTACGGCGTCTTACTAATGCACTATTTTAGGCGAAACAATCCAGTAGGGTGTGTTATGCTTCCCTAACACACCGAAGCATTCTGCAGAAGGGTTTCGTTAATAGGGGGTTTCAGCTACTATTACACAACAGTTTCATTAATACAGAAATTACGGAAAGGTACTATTTATAGAGTTAAAAAACTATTGCGCAATAGTTTTAGACGCTACATATAGCGTCTCTGCGTAAGTCCTATAATCATCAACTTCTTGTCAGGCGATCGCCATCCTAGCACTTTATCTAAAATCTAAAAACTATTGTACAACAGTTTCATTAATAGTCAACTTAGTAGATAATTAGAGCTACCTAGACAGTTTATCGAAACTCGAAAAACTGTTGTACAACAGATGAATTAGTCATCAATTCAAATCAAACCTTATGATTTATTTCTAACCATTAATTCACTAAATTATGATTAGTAAAATAGTATTAGCTGTATCTACATTACAAATTCTCATACATACTAAAAATTCAATAATTACTATTCCTTTTACTACATCTATTAAACCTAATATCTTGGTTCAACAAGAGACACCAGAAAATTTAGCAGCCCAAGCATTATATTACGCAGAAAATGCTTCGACTTTTAATAACTATCCTGAATATAAAAGACAATTGAAAAAGGCTAAAAAATTAATATTAGCACTACCAAAATCTGAGGTTAAAAAGAAGTTAAAATCCGCTTTAGATATTCATCTTGTTGTTGAAGATTTACCTGATTGTGACGATAATGAGCCAGACTTAGAAATACAAAATGAGTGTACTCAGAAAAAACTATCAAAAATCACCGATATTTCACCTTTTGCTGCTCAAACAGTTACACAATTAGAAGAAGAACTTCCCGTTGACATTAGTTTTATCAGAATACGACCAAGATTAATACAAGACGCCATAAATTGGCGTAAATCTGTATTACCTGAAATTTAAAACAAAGTAAGAAGTAAGAAGTAAGAAGAAAAGTCTAAATTTTCCAACTTTACTTTGAATTTTCAAATTCTACAGCAATTTCCGATTTTTTAAAACCTTAATCCGTATGTCCGTGGCAAAAATCCGTGTGTTGCTTTACCTACTCCCTAATAAAAAAATGATTAAAATTCTCCATCTTTCAGACATACATATTGGCAGTGGTTTTTCCCACGGACGTATCAATCCAGAAACAGGTTTAAACACTCGCCTCGAAGACTTTATTTCTAGTCTCAAACTTTGTATAGATAAAGCAATTTCCGAACCAGTTGACTTAGTTTTATTCGGTGGAGATGCTTTCCCAGATGCCACTCCAGCACCATACATTAAACAAGCTTTTTCTGCTCAATTACGTCGTTTAGTAGATGCTCAAATTCCTACAGTATTATTAGTAGGAAATCACGACCAACATTCTCAAGGTCAAGGAGGTGCGAGTTTAGGTATTTATCGAACTTTAGGAGTACCTGGAGTTGTGGTAGGCGATCGCTTAGAAACTCATAAAGTTTATACTCAAAATGGGGCTATTCAAATTATTACTTTGCCTTGGTTAACTGCTTCTAATTTAATGACAAAATCAGAGACTGAAGGTAAATCTATGAGTCAGGTAAATGAGTCATTAATTGAAAAATTGCGAATAGTATTAGAATCAGAAATTAGGAAATTAAATCCAGAAATACCGACTGTACTTTTAGGTCATTTAATGGCAGATAAGGCGAGTTTAGGAGCAGAACGTTTTTTAGCAGTTGGCAAAGGTTTTAATATTCCTGTTTCTCTGTTAAATCGACCTTGTTTTGATTATGTTGCTTTAGGTCATGTTCACAAACATCAAAATTTGAATAAGTCTAATAATCCACCAATTATTTATCCGGGAAGTATTGAAAGAGTTGACTTCAGCGAGGAGAAAGAAGAGAAGGGTTTTGTTTTAATTGAATTAGAAAAAGGTCAGGTTAAATGGGAATTTTGTTCTCTACCAGTTCGAGGTTTTCAGACTATTAAAGTTAATGTCTCAGAAGCAGAAAATCCACAAACTGAGTTATTAAAAGATATTAGTAAATATCAAATAGAAAATGCAGTAGTGAGATTAATTTATCAATTACGTTCCGAACAATTAGATATGATTGATAATGGGGTTTTACATCAAGCTTTAAGTCAAGCACATACTTATACTATTCAACCAGAATTAGTTAGTCAGTTAGCCAGACCTCGTTTACCTGAATTATCAACAGATAATAGTATTGACCCTCTAGAAGCATTAAAAACTTACTTAGAAAATCGGGAAGATATTCAAGATATTCAAGAAGAAATGTTAGAAGCTGCTGCTAAATTATTAGCAATAACAGGAGATTTATCAGCAGAAAATTCTGATGTTCAGTTAAGTTTATTTAGTAAATAAGGGAATAGGGAACAGGGAACAGGGAACAGGGGATAGGGAATAGGAAATAGGAAGAAATAATTGATTCTATTTTGAGATTTTTGAAGATGTCTAAGTAGTAGGGAATAGGGAACAAGGAATAGGTAAAAGGAAGAAATAATTGATAGTTTCAGGATAATAATTAATTTTATTTTTGATTTTTGAAGATGTCTAAGTAGTAGTAGGGAACAATAAAAGAAATTAAATTCTTTTTTCTTATTTCTTCCTTCAAAAATACCTATTTCTTCCTTCAAAAATACCTAAACTCTTCCTCCTTCTTCCTTCTTCCTTCTTCCTTCTTCCTTCTTCCTTCTTCCTTCTTCCTTCCTTCACCCAAATCTATATCCAAAACCTCTCACAGTAATTACATACTCACACTTACTAGGATTTATCTCTAGTTTCTCCCGTAACCAACGAATATGCACATCAACAGTTTTACTATCCCCAATAAAATCTGGTCCCCAAACTTGTTCCAATAATTGTTCACGAGACCAAACTCTCCGTGGATAACTCATAAATAATTCCAATAGACGAAATTGTTTAGGAGAAAGTTTCACATCTTCACCTCTAACCGTTACTCGACATTCCTCCGGATAAAGTATTATCTCTTTATACTGAAGCATAACTGGTTGGGGTGATTTACCTAAATTTTGACGACGCATTAGAGCATAGCAACGAGCCATAAACTCTCGCATCCCAAAAGGTTTAGTCACATAATCATCAGCTCCAGCTTCTAAATAAAAAGCACAATTATTAGCACTACCTTTTGCCCCGAGAATCATTATTGGTATTAAATTACCTTGATGTCTTAACATCCGACATATATCTAAACCATTAGTAGAGTCAAGAATTAGTAGGTTAAAAGATTGTCTAGGTTTAGCTAATAAAGAATTTTCCAGATAGGGAATAACACTACGGACGTCTGGAGCAATAACCACTTCATAATCTTGCTCTTCTAAAGCAAGAGTTAACATATCCCGAAACAACTCTTCAGTCTCTAATAATAAAATCTTGCTATTTGTTCTGACGGCAGACTTGCAAGGAAGTTCGCTTAGTTCTTGGGAAAACATAAAATGTTGCTTTTAATAAGTTTGATGTTGAATTATTAGTTTTGCCTTACCGAGGAATTAGGCAATTGTTAATTGTGTAGCTAAATTAACTGAATTAATTCTGAACCATCCGACTGCCAAAAGCACTGGGTTTTTCTCCCATCGATACAACGCATTCTGACTATGAAGTATCACTAGAGCAACTATAGAACTAGCGGAATCTTTTCTGTTGTCTAGTTTTTTCTCCTTTCTAGAGACAGGTATTAGTTTTAGTAACCATTGCCTACTTTCATATTGCATTGTTATTTTGGATACAAAAGTTTCATGCTCTTATATTAAGACTAACTGGTTAATAAAAAGTTAAGTTTAGTTTATGAAAAGGTTAAAATCTAAAATAAATCAACTATTATAACAAATCTCTAGATTGAACAATATTTATAGTATATTAAATCTTTTAACTTAATTAAAGCATGGCTTGACCATTTTTAAGCTCTAAACACTACAAATCTATAAAAGTTATAGAGAGTAGGGAGTAGGGAGTCAATCCACTTCTAACCCCTCCTGTGCAGGGAAAGTCAAGAGTGGGAAGGAATTATAGAGAACGTACACGGTACGGTTCCCTGTTCCCTAAAAGTAGTAGGACTTTTATCCACAAATAAAATAGGATGGTTATAGTATCTATACTTAACGAAGTCAGAAGTCAGAATTTGTTTTTGTCACAGGGATTTCAGCAACGCTCCAAAAACGTTTTGCCAATTAAAGCAGGGTGGCAAGACCAAATTATTTTGATGAATTCTGTTAAGATTAAATTTTTTACTTATAGTTAAGATAAAAATTATAAAAAAGTTAGATATGTTACTACATTTAAGTACCTGGTCGGAAGTCGAAGCTTATCTAAATCAATATCAAGGAATTATCCTACCAATTGGTTCTACTGAACAGCATGGACCTACAGGATTAATTGGAACAGATGCTATTTGTGCAGAAGTCATCTCTAAGGGAGTAGGAGAAACAGTACAAGCATTAGTAGGACCGACAATTAATGTGGGAATGGCTTTGCATCATACAGGTTTCCCAGGTACTATTAGTCTGCGTCCTAGTACAATGATTCAAGTAATTCGTGACTATATAGTTAGTTTAGCTAGAGCAGGATTTACCAAATTTTTCTTTATTAATGGTCATGGAGGTAATATTGCTACTCTGAAAGCTGCCTTCTCAGAAACTTATGCTCATTTAGCTGATTTAAACATTGCTAATGCAGACCAGGTTCAGTGCAAAGTGGGAAATTGGTTTATGTGCAGCTCAGTTTACAAATTAGCCAAAGAGTTATATGGCGATCAAGAGGGTTATCATGCTACACCTAGCGAAGTAGCTTTAACTCAGTATGTTTACCCAGAAGCAATTAAACAAGCGCCACTTTCAGAAAATGTTGCTAGTGGATATTCAATATATAGTGCTGCTGATTTTCGTCGCCGATATCCCGATGGTCGTATGGGTTCTAACCCTGCATTGGCAACACCCGAACATGGTGAGCAATTTTATGAGTTAGCAGTAAAAGAATTGAGTAATTCTTATTTGGAATTTATGAATAATTAGAAGGAAGAAGGAAGAAGTAAGAAGTAAGAAGTAAAATTTTGGTTTTTCCACCAGCAAAGACCTATCCCCCAACCCCTCTCCTGCAAGGAGAGGGGAGTATTTCTCCCCCAACGCGCTTCTGGGAAGGGGGTTGGGGGGTTAGGTTTTTTATTAATTATTAATTGCATGAGGGCGGGTTTATATAAATCCTAGAGTAACCATGAAAGTTACCTCATTAATTTCATGAGGGTGGGTTTATATAAATCCTAGAGCAACCATGAAAGTTACCTATAAAACCCGCCCCTACTATGGATAATTAATAATTATCTGTTGTTAAAACTGTGAGGGAATTGAATCAAGTACAGAAATATTATTTCATTATCCATTATCCATTATTAATTATTAATTATTAATTATTAATTATTAATTGCATGAGGGCGGGTTTATATAAATCCTAGAGTAACCATGAAAGTTACCTATAAAACCCGCCCCTACTATGTATAATTAATGATTCTCTTGTTAAAACCGTTAGGGAATTGAATCAAGTACAGAAATATTATTTCATTATCCATTATTAATTATTAATTATTAATTATTAACATGACTCAAGAAACAATAATATTATGGTATCGTAACGATTTACGCATCCATGACCATGAAGCACTATATAAAGCACTCAAAACTAATGCTCAAATTATTCCCGTTTATTGCTTAGACCCAAGACAATTTAATCAAACAAGTTTTGGCTTTCCCAAAACAGGTATATTTAGAGCTAAATTTTTACTAGAAAGTATTGTTGATTTGCGTAACAATCTGCAAAAATTAGGTAGTAATTTAGTTATTTTTCCAGAGAAACCAGAAATAGTAATTCCTAGACTAGCTCAACAATTATCTGCTCAATCAGTATTTTTTCATCGAGAAGTTACTGCCGAAGAAATTAAAGTAGAAAGATTAGTTCATCAAGCATTAAAAAAAATTGGAGTTAAATTTCAATTCTTTTGGGGTCATACACTTTATCATCCCAATAATTTACCTTTTGAAATTCAACAATTACCAGAAGTATTTACCAGTTTTCGTAAAGATGTAGAGAAAAATTCTAGTGTAAATCCTACATTCTTAATTCCTGAAAAATTACCATCTTTGCCAACAGAAATTGATGTGGGAAAATTGCCTACATTATCTGATTTAAACCTAGAAATACCACCATCAGATTCACGGGGTTTTTTAGAATTTCAAGGTGGAGAAACTGCTGGTAAAGAAAGACTCAAAAATTACTTTTGGGAAGAAGACTGTTTGAAAGTTTATAAAGAAACCAGAAATGGAATGTTAGGTGCAAATTATTCTTCTAAATTTTCCCCTTGGTTAGCATTAGGATGTTTGTCACCTCGTTATATTTATGAACAAGTTCAAGAATATGAATATCAAAGAGTAAAAAATCAATCAACTTATTGGTTAATATTTGAATTAATGTGGCGAGATTATTTCCGATTTATTTGTCAAAAACATGGGAATAAAATATTTTATAAATCTGGTTTACAAGGTGTAAATATTCCTTGGCAAGAAGATTGGGAAAAATTTCAAAAATGGCAAACAGGTAAAACAGGATTTCCTCTAGTAGATGCTAATATGCGCGAACTTTTAACTACAGGTTTTATGTCAAATCGTGGTAGACAAAATGTTGCTAGTTTTCTAACTAAAAATTTAGGAATTAATTGGCAAATGGGAGCCGAATGGTTTGAATATTTACTAATAGATTATGATGTTTGTAGTAATTGGGGAAATTGGAATTATACTGCTGGAGTCGGAAATGATGCGCGAGGTTTTCGCTATTTTAATATTCCTAAACAAGCAAAAGATTATGATCCGGAAGGAAGATATGTTAAACATTGGTTGCCAGAATTAGATAAAGTTCCTGCTGCTAAAGTACATGAACCTTGGAAATTATTGCCTGTTGAACAAGATAGATTTGGTGTAAAAATAGGGGTAGATTATCCACAACCAATTGTTGATTTATGGCAGTCGGTTAAAGAGAATGAAAAAACTTTTAATAAAGCATTAAATAAGAAAGGATTCAAAGGAAAAAAAGGTAAATATTGACAACAAATCCAGAAACTCGGTTTCTTAAAGAAACCGGGTTTCTTTGCGTCTTCCCCCACCATATAATTAGCTATATTCAAGTTTCTTACTTCATTACTTTTTCCTTCTTACTTTTTCCTTAAAACTGATAACTGAAATGACTCGTAAACCATTACTTGACCGTAATCGTTCCTATACTTTCAGCAATTATTTTGAATCTGGATTTACAGTAGATGATTTAGTTACTGAATATGGAAAATTATTAACTTTTTTAATTAGGGTTGAGCCAGGGTAAGCTCATCTTAATTGGTATAAAATGTACTTGACAAAAAAAGTACAAGGGCATCAAGAGACTAAAATCTCCAAAACGCTCATGAGAATTGAGATACTCTGCTAATTAGGGAATCAGAAAAT
>NZ_JAYKGW010000063.1:0-8642 GCF_035285525.1 Okeania sp.
GTATACAAATAGGAAGAGAACCAGGGAAGATTGCTGCAATTATCGAAAATGTGTTGAAAATTAGGTTTAATTCTATAGATAAACAACTAACAGAAATTATTCCATCAATGTTGCCATTATCTCCAGAGGAATTTAGTCCTTGACTTTGACAATTATCACGGGAGGAATTATTAGCTAGACTTAACAGTGAGAATTAATGCAATTATTCAGTCAAACTAAATTTAACCTTGACTGATCGCTCCTTTTTATCAAGAGCGATCGCTTTTTTTGGTTCGACCTAATTTTATAAAATAGCTTTATAACAATAATTATACCTAGACTTTTATCAAGATTTGGTAAAGATTTGATGGAAAAAAGGTAAATTAAGCCCGTAAATTCAACTAAAACTTAATCTAAGTGTATTTACGGAAGCATAATATCAGTGCTATACTTATAAATGTATAAGCCACTTAGCCGTGAACAAAATTAGTAGAGATCAAAAAGAATCTTAAGTTGTAACGGTTAATTCTAACTTTATAGGGTCATCTACATGAAAGAAAGCGATCGCTAGCACTAGCAAACACTTAATATTGCTTTCTAATATTGAACTATTACTTCACATCCCTAATAAAGTAGAAGAAAAATGCCTAAAAAAGCCTATCTCAAATCCCATCTTAGTGAATCAGAAATAAAAAGTCGCTATCTGCAAATTAAAGATCGAGTAGAGTCTCGACGTTGGCACCTCCTATGGTTAGTATCTCAAAAGTGGACTATCAAAGAAGCAGCTAAAGCTTTGGGTCTTAACTATGATTATGCTAAAGATATAGTCAAAAGTTATAATCAACAAGGACCAGAAGGTATTTTAAATAGACGGAAAACCCGTAAATTTTACCCTTCTCACGCTTTACTTACTCCAGAACAGCAGGAACAACTACGCATAGCACTTCAAAGTCCACCTCAAGACCAAGCAACATGGACTGGGCAAAAAGTTGCCGAATGGATTGCTAAAACTATTGGACGCGATCGCGTTTCTCCCCAGCGTGGTTGGGAATATATGAAAAAATGTAGCTCAAATGCCTGATATAGTAAATATTCAGGATTCAGCTCAATCTATAACTATAGCAATCCGTACATAGGTTGTGACAAATCAAAAACTAAATAAAAAAACTGAAGTTCCTGCGTGTTCTTTCTCTTGGTGCGCATTCCCTCTTTTGGTCACTATTTTTTCTCTTGGCCACTATTCCGCAAGCAAGCTGCGGTCGCTGCGGGGTCTGACTGCTTGCTTCTGTGGCCGACGCAGGATCACACCGCTCTTAAATGTTCTCTCTGTTGGCCAATTAGATATGGCTTACTTTGGAGAGGTTCTGGAAGATCAGGAAAACCGCTCTTGCAGAGGAACTGCCTCTTGCCTCTTAAGGAGAAGCTGCCTTTTACAGAGGAGTTGCCTCTTGCAGAGGAGCTTCGCTAACGCTAACGCTTTTCATGTCGGGCAGCGTTAACGTTGGCGAAGCATTCCCCTAAGCTTATCTGTGAAAAGGTACAGGTTTTTGCCAAAAAAGTCAAGAGCCAACCCACCCCTAATATCAAACCTGGTAGTATCGGTAAAATTCTCTCTCCGTAGGGGTTGGGTCTCCAAACCCTCTACAAAGTAGGAGTTTTTGCTCTTTTATGATAGTAGAAACTTATTCTCCAAAGCCAGCGGATTTGATATAACCTCTCCGGTGGAGGGGAAAAAGGTAGAAAAATAGCCCCATCTCCCCATTTCCCCAGCTAATTTTATAGATCTGGTGATGGGTTTTATATATAGAGTTCTAACCTTGTGGGAATCTTTTATGATATAGAATCCGGTTACAAGTGTATATGTTCATAATTTTATCTATACTTCAATCTCCCCATCTCCCCATCTCCCACAACTATATAACGAGTATTCAACCGGATTTTATATGAAAAGTCCCTACAAGAACATTTTTTTAGATTGGTGAAAATCTTAAGTTCTGCTAAAATGTAAAGGTAGATTATTCTTAAAATTTAACTCTAGAAAATATATACTTATGAGTGAAGTAGAGGAGAATCAACAGCCTACAACTGCTGTCTTAGATTCAGAAACTAATCAGGAAAAAAACAGTTTTACAAGAACACCTCCTTGGGGTGGAGTCACGATTTTAGAAGAGGGTCCCCGTTACAAAATTAATCGTATAGAAGTTAAACCAAAACATCACATTAGTACCCAGATGCACTATCATCGCAGTGAACATTGGATAGTAGTTTCTGGTACTGCTAAAGTTATATGTAATAATGAGGAAAAATTGCTATTGCAAAAACAATCAACTTATGTCCCAGCAAATACAGCTCATCGTGTAGAAAATCCTGGTACTATTCCTTTAGTAATGATTGAAATTCAAAATGGGGAATATCTTGGAGAAGATGATATTATTCGTTTTCCACAGGATAATTAATAGCAGAATATTTAGGGTTGGCGCTTCTTCAGTCTTTAGTCTTTTAGTAGTGGGGAGAAGCCAGAATCCGTATCGTATAGCCTTATGGCCGTATGGGAATAAGAATCATAGAAGTATTAGGGACGTTGGATGCAACGTCCGTTTTTAATTGTTATATAGATATATCCAAAAATTAAAAATAAAATCAATTATCATACAGAAATTATCAATTATTTCTTCCTATTGCCTCCATACCTATTCCCTATTTTATGGAGATGTGTAATGATTAATGATTGAATTTTCCTCTACTTCGCTACTCCATTTTTCATTATGATTTATGTTAGCAACTAAACTTGTTGCTGCTATCGTATCTAGGGGTTTAGAAAATAAATAACCTTGGCCATATTCACACCCTAATTGTTGCAGTTGAACCATTTGCTCCATAGTTTCTACCCCTTCAGCAATAACATCTATACCTAAATTATGAGATAAAGTAATAATTGAACGCACAATTTCTGTTGGCTCAATTGATTCCTCGCTGGTCAGGTTAGTAGCACCTATTCTATTCACAAAAGAACGGTCAATTTTTAAAGTATTCATGGGAAAACGATGTAGATAACTTAAAGAAGAATATCCAGTGCCAAAATCATCAATACATAACTCAATTTTCCTTTTTCTTAACTGAGACATTTTTTCGCTGACATGCTCATTATTTTTAATTAAAGCACTTTCGGTAATTTCCAGTTTTAAATTACTACCATTAAGCTGAGTTTCTAAAATAATTTTATCTATTTGCTCAATTAAATCTACTTGAGCAAACTGCTTGACAGAAAGATTAACACTCATTTTCAAATCATAATTATTCGACCATTTATTTTGCCATTGACGTAATTGAAAACAAGCTTTTCTTAATACCCATAAACCAAGAGGTATAATTAAATCTGTTTCTTCTGCTAGAGGAATAAATTCACTAGGAGAAATTAAACCAAGTTCTGGATGTTGCCAACGCACTAGAGCTTCAAAACCAACAATTTGATTAGTAGTTAAACAAATAATTGGTTGATAATGCAAAATAAACTCAGATTCATCAGCAGGTGATTTATTGTTAATATCTTTGAGAGCGCGTTGTAAATTATTCTCGGATTTTAAACGTTTGAGAAGTTCAGTGTGCATCACAGTAGAAAAAATTTGATAAGACCCTCTACTGGAATCTTTAGAAGAGTGCATAGCTATTTCTGCATCTCGCAAAATATGTTCTGCTGCTCTCAAAGTTGTAGAACTGAAGCTCATACTTGTAGAACTTAGGGCGATCCCAATGGTCGCAGTAATGAACACTTCATTCCCATCTAACATAATTGGTAATTTTATTTCTTCGTTGATGCAACTAGCAACAAAAGTAGCATCACTGACACTTGAGATATCTTCTAGCAAAATTACAAATTCATCTGCACCTAGACGAGCGATCGTATCTCCATCGGGTAATAATGCTTTCAGTTTCTTGGCAACCATAATTATTAGTTCGTCTCCTATATGATGACCAAGACTATCATTCACGACTTTAAATCTGTCAAGATCGATAAATAGAACTGCAAACAAAAAGTCGTTTCGACGTTCAGCATATCTCACTGTTTGCTCTAAACGATCCATAAATAAAGTCCGGTTCGGAAGATGAGTCAGCAGATCGTAGAGTGCGTCATGCTTCCATTGTTCTTCAGTTCGCTTACGAGCAGTAATATCGTGACTGTTAACAATAAGACCTCCCACTGCTGGGTCGTCTAAAAGGTTATTGATCACAACTTCAAAGAAAGACCAATGACCCCAACGATGCTTAACTCTGTATTCAATTGGTGGTTGACTTATACCTGGATTTTCAATTGCTTTGTTGATAGTGTAGTTCATTACTGATAAGTCATCCAGGTGAATTATATCCAGGATATTTTGACCAAGTAATTTTTCTGCGGGATATCCCAAAATTTTCTTGACTGATGGACTGACATAACTAGAAATTCCTTTAGGATCAATAATCAATATCAAATCAGTGGTATTTTCAATCAGAGCCCGAAACCTCTTTTCACTTTGGAGAAGTGCTTTTTCTGCTTGTTTGCGATCAGTAATGTTTCGCATCATTGTAATCATAGCTACAAGCTGTTGTTGACTAGCAAGAGCAGTTTCTTCTACTTGCTTACACTTGGTAATATTTGTGGTTGCTCCTATCATCCGAACTGGTTTTCCTTGGTCATCTCTGGTGGCAACTCCCCGACAAAAAAACCATAGGTAGCTGCCATCTTTATGCTGCATCCTATATTCTAGCTCATATTTTGGTGTTAATCCTTCCAAGTGAGCTTTTTTTCTGGTCATTATCTTTTCTTGGTCTTCTGGGTGAATTTTCTGCATCCAATCATCTACATGGTTCCTAAATTCCCAATCTTCAAACCCAAGTATAGCTTTGAATGTAGGGTCAAGTATAATTTCGTTAGTCTGTAAATTCCAATCCCAGATTCCCACACGACCTGCTTCAATAGCAAGTGCATAACGTTCATAATTTTTGCGTAGTTTCTGTTCTACTTCCCTGCGTTCTACTATTTCTGTTTGTGCTTGTTCATATAATTCCGTTTGGTAGATAGCAACAGCACAATATTCAGCAACTGATCTTAATAGAGATAGTTCATTATGAGTCCATTGTCTGTCATAGTCACATTGATGTAGAATAATCCCACCTAAGTAATTATCCTGATACAAGAATGGTGTAATTAAAATAGATTTTATTTGGCACTCGTCAATAATATCTTTTACTTCTGGGAGTATAGCTTGATCGCATTTACTAATTTCTATCTGTTCTCCTCTTCCTAGTGGTTCAGAATAATACCGATAAATTTTTTTACAAAAACATTTTTTATTTTGATAATTAACTGTTATTTGACTGAAATGGGAAAATTTAATATTTTCTTCACGGTCTAGTCTCACGATTAAACTATGGCTAACTTGCAAAACTTCATGTAACTGCTCAATAGTTTTTTGTAGAACTTGATTAAGTTGTAAAGTATTTCCCATTCCTTGCAGAATATAGTTAATCATTGTTTCTTGTTGAGCTTGTTGTTTTAATTTTTTAATAGCCAGTTCCTGTTCTTTTTTTAATATACGCTCAGTAATCACCCGATCTAAAATAATTGATAAAGTAAATATTCTATCTTTTAAAATATAATTATTAACTCCAGCTTTTAAAACTGATAAAGCTTCTTTTTCTTGTAACTCCTCTGTAATTAAAATAATAGGAATTTCTTGCCCTGATTGTTGTACTAATCTCTGTACTTCAAAAATATCAAAATTAACTAAATGATAATCTAGCAATATTACATCATATGTACTATTTTTAAGTAATTTTTGGCAATCTTTATTAGTTCTAGCAATATCATAAGTAAATTTTATACTATAAGATTTTAAGATCTGTAGGATTAGATCTACATCTTCTGGAACATCTTGGGCAATTAGCAAATGTAATTGCCTGTTTGCGTCCGGTATGATTCGATGCCTCACCTGTGTTAGCTTTACCATTGCAATAACTTTAATACAATTAGCTGAGTTTATTGTTGATATTATAGTTTACCGTTAAATTAATTTTGTGCCATCAAGGGATATTATAAATAATTTTATCTCAGTAATCTTCCTGAGTTCATAATTTTGTAAGTCCCATAATTTAGCAATATTTTTAGGACTTACGCAGAACAACGTGTTTCTGTCATTGCTAGCGACAGCGAGGCAATCTCAAACATCGAAATTGTGTTACTCATGGCTTTAGTCCTGATTTTGATACAAATGTATATTATGGGTCATATTAGTTATCACTTATCAATTAACAGTATCTCTAGCTGAAGTCAGAGGCTTGAAATACGGAATCTTCTTTTTTACCCTCTTAAAAGAGGAAGCGTAACTACCCGAACTTTTCGTTAATAATCAAATAGTAATACTAATTAGTAGCAATAAAAGCATATAGTAATTTTCATACTCGTGAGCTACAAAATCTTAGGTTTCAGGGAATAGAGAAGAGGGAGGATGGGGAGGCTTACAAGGGTAAGTTTTTCATCCTTTGAGTGGAGAGACGCGGGGAGGGAGAGACACACCAGGCACGGAGAGAGGAAGACCCGCAGTATAGATGAATGAATAGAGCCAGTAGATTAAATTAATTATTCAATTATCTAATCTCCGCGTCTCCCTGTCACCGCGTCTGGTGTGTCAAATCTTAAAAACTTACCCTTGTAAGAGATGGGGAGGATGGGGAGGCAGAAGGGTTAGAAGGATTTGGACAAACTAGCTTTTTATAACCGGATTTCGGATCATAACTTTGCAAATTTTTATAAGAGAACAACTTGACTGAAAAGAGGGAAGAAAAAAATGAATTTAAAGCGAATTTTTGTCATAATTATTATTAGCAATTTACTCCATATAAATACAACAAAAATCAATAAATTTATTGTTAGTATCACCACCATTACTGCCTTAATTACACCAAAAATTGTTCTAGGATCAACAGAATCAGAAATCAATAAAATAGCAGCAGAAATTACAGTTAGAATTGACGGACAAAATAGAAGTGGTTCAGGAGTAATTGTTGAAAAACAAGGAGAAACATATTATGTACTCACTAACTGGCACGTTGTTAATAGAGTAGCAGATTATCAAATACGCACACCTGATGGCAGAATGCACCCGGTTTATTATTCTCTAATTAAACAAGTACCAAATCTAGATTTAGCGATCGTACCATTTAGTAGTTCTCAAAACTATCCTATTGCCAAAACGGGAGACTCAACTCAGTTAGTTCCCGGAACCAAAGTATTTGTCGGGGGATGGCCTCGTTCTGGTAGTAATCTCCAACAACGAATTTTTCTGAGTACCGCAGGAAAGGTGACTGGTCGTCAGCAACCAGTCGCTGGTTATAGTTTACTGTATGATAATTTAGTGAGAGCGGGGATGAGTGGGGGACCTGTGCTAGATGGAGAAGGTCGTTTGGTAGCGATTAATGGTATTGTCAAATTGCAAGAAAATTCTGATATCATTGTCTCAGGAGGTATTGAAATTAATACTTTTTGGAATTGGCGAAAACGGGTTTCATTACCTACTATTTCCCCAGCGCCTGAAACTCTCTCCACTCCACCAACTCCAACAGAAACAACGACTTCTGTTCCTACTTCTACTGTCAACTTTACTTTAGCAAAAACAATTACCGATCAAATTAATGGTATAGTTAATTCTATAGTTGCTCTAAATGCTTACATTGTTATGGGTGACAGTAACGGTCTGATTTCAGTTTGGGATATTGAGAGTGGGGAAATTATTGCTACTTGGAAAGCACATCCAGAGTCAGTGAACTCAGTTGCGGTAACTCCTGATCAACAATTTGTGATTAGTGGTAGTGATGACAAAACGATCAAAATATGGCAACTTCCCAAAAATAAGAATGTCACGAATATTACTTTGGTGCAAACTCTCACAGGACATACTGATGTGGTAGATGAAATAGCGATCGCTCCCAGCGGTCAATTTTTTGCCAGCGGAAGTTGGGATAAAACTATTAAAATTTGGAATTTGAGTAGTGGGGAGTTGGGGCAAACTTTAGCAGAAAATTCTCAGATAGTTAATGCGATCGCTATTAGTCCTGATGGGAAATTTTTAGCTAGTGGTGGTAAGGATAATCAGATTAAATTATGGAGTTTAGCAACAGGTAAATTAGTTCGTTCTCTTAATACTAATTCTCTCTCAACTTTGTCTCTAACTTTCAGTCCTAATAGTCAGATATTAGCCAGTGGTAGCAGTGATGGTATGGTTAATATTTGGAACTTAAAAACAGGTGAATTAATTCATAATTTAAAAGAACATATAGATGGAGTTTGGTCGATAGTTATTAGTCCTAATGGTAAGACTTTAATTAGTGGTAGTTGGGATAAAACCATCAAATTTTGGGAACTAAATACAGGTGAATTAAAAAGAAGTTTAAAGGGACATAATAGTTATGTTAGTGCAGTAGCAATTAGTCCGAATGGGGAGATAATTGTTAGTGGTGGTTGGGACCGGAAGATTAATATTTGGAAAGTTCCTTAATTGGACAGGGTAAGCTCATCTTAATTGGTATAAAATGTACTTGACAAAAAAAGTACAAGGGCATCAAGAGACTAAAATCTCCAAAACGCTCATGAGAATTGAGATACTCTGCTAATTAGGGAATCAGAAAAT
>NZ_JAYKGW010000064.1:0-7799 GCF_035285525.1 Okeania sp.
ATAGTGTAAGTTAAGTTGAGGAACCAAAGCCAAAATTAATTTTTCATAGTTAAATTAATAGTGTAAGTTAAGTTGAGGAACCAAAGCCAACATTAATTTTTCATAGTTAAATTAATAGTGTAAGTTAAGTTGAGGAACCAAAGCCAACATTAATTTTTCATAGTTAAATTAATAGTGTAAGTTAAGTTGAGGAACCAAAGCCAAAATTAATTTTTCATAGTTAAATTAATAGTGTAAGTTAAGTTGAGGAACCAAAGCCAACATTAATTTTTCATAGTTAAATTAATAGTAGTTCAGTCGTAATTTATTAGAGTGCGTTTTCGGCGCTTGAGCCGACATAAAAAACAGACCGTAACACACCGAAATATTTGAGGGAAACGGTACGTTAAATTATCATTAATACACTCTACTAAATTGACAGTTTGTTTATTGTTGTTGGGTTTCGTGCCTCAACCCAACCTACGTTTATTGTGCAATTAATATCATACATTAATTAGGGAAATTTTCAAAATGGCAACAACTACTTTAGGTAAAACAGACATAACTGTTAATCCAATTTGTATTGGTACTTGGTCTTGGGGCGATACACTTTTTTGGAATTATGGCAGTAACTATGGAAAAAATGAAGTAGAAAATGCTTTTAAAACTTCCTTAGAAGCTGGCATAAATTTCTTTGATACTGCCGAAGTTTATGGTAATGGTTTATCAGAAGAATTGCTCGGCAAATTTATGCAAGAAACTGAACAACCTGTGCAAATTGCTACTAAATATGGTCCTGTACCTTGGCGGTTTTTTCCAGAGTCCGTTGCTGATGCTGTAACTGCTAGTTTAAAAAGATTAATGGTGCCAAAAGTTACTCTTTATCAAGTACATTGGCCGTTCACTTTTTTTATGAGTCAGGAAACTTTATTAAATGCTTTAGCAGATGAAGTGAAACAGGGTAGAATTGCAGCGATTGGTGTTAGTAATTATTCTGCCGATGAGATGGTTCAAGCTTCAGAAATTCTAGAAAAACGAGGAGTAATATTAGCAACAAATCAAGTCAGATATTCTTTGCTTTCTCGTCAAATAGAAACTAAAGGAATTTTGCAGAAAGCTAGAGAATTAGGTGTAACAATTTTAGCTTATAGTCCTTTAGCTCAAGGATTATTAACAGGCAAATATACTGTCGAAAATCAACCTATAGGTGCTCGTAAATTTGATTCTCGTTTTCAAAAGATTGGTTTAGAAAAAATTGCTCCTGTCATATCTTTGTTAACAGAAATTGGCGAAAAATATGACAAAACTGTGGCACAAGTTGCACTTAATTGGTTGGTTTTTCAAGATAGTGTAATTCCCATTGCTGGTTGTAAAAATGCCGAACAAGTTCGACAAAATGCTGGGGCGATAGATTGGGAAATGACTCAAGAGGAATTTGATAGATTAGAGGAAATTACTCGTCCTTGGTTAAGTTGATTGAATCCCCCTAAATCCCCCTTTGAAAAGGGGACTTTGAGTTGAATCCCACTTTTCCCAGGGGAACTTTTTCTTGACTCCCCCCTTTCAAAGGGGGGCAGGGGGATTCTGAGCGCGATCGCAATGTCTAAAATCCCCCTGAATTTCCCTTGGAAAGGCAGACTTTAAGTGTTGGTGGGTATTTTCTTTAGTGCTTTCTTTGAAGTGAAATTAATAGAAACCTTATTATCAGCACTGATACCAAATTCAAAAGTAAGATTGTTTGGCAAGAAACCTTAAAGGAAACTATTCTTAATTTGCTCGAAAATAAGGAAGATGAAATTATTGTATCTGAAGCGATGAAGGAATTAAAAAATGCTGGTGGCAATCCCCAAAAAACCAAATGGTTAGACTGGAATCCAGTTAAAAATGAATGGGATTAAAGAAACCCGGTTTATTCAAGAAACCGGGTTTCTAGCTTCGTTAGTTGAGTAGTGGACTATTTCATCTAAAACAGTCCATTAGTTTTTAACTTGAAAATTCTTAATGCATGAATTCAATAGCTTTTAACTGGAAAATTCTTAATCCATGACTTTTTAATTTTGACTTTTGAATTTAATCTAAAGAAAAACTATATCAGTTCAATCAGCTCTAAAAATTCATCTACAACTTTCCTGGGATTATTGTAACAAACTTCTGAATCAAAACGAAAAACTCTGATACCATTCCTTTCAAAATCTCTTTCTTTTTGTTGTTCTTCTACTCGTATTTCAGGTCCATGATAGACACCATCTACTTGGATAATTGCATATTTCTTACGATGAAAAACTAAGAAATCTGCCTGTTGATTTTCACGCCCTTTTTTAGTTGTAAGTCGAACAGCACTTTTAGGTAAAAAAAGTAAGCCTCTTCTATCAAGTTCTTCTGCTATTTTAACTTCTGAGTGGGAACGAAATTTAATATTTTTCCATTGAATTACATCTTCTGCAAATCTAGAGTTATTTAATGATTTTGAGATGTTATTTGAGATGTTATTTGAGATATTAATTATATCTAAGTTTGGGACATCGAGGTTTTGAATATCAAATATTCCTTTGCTTTTTGTGTAATCACAAAGAACTCTCCAACAATGTAATAATTCACCTCTATTAAAAGAATTACTGCTTTCTATATCATGTAATTCATCATAATTTTGATAGGAGTATTCTGGATACGGATTTAAAAATGTTTTGGCTTCAGGTACAAAAAATTCATCATACATCAAATTTTTGGTAAACCACCAATCATTATCCATTACTAAGTAAACACTCTCCATAAAAGAAGACAAATTTTTTCTTAGCTCTACTGGTATTTTCTCTATTGTATCTTCTATTAGATTTACATTTGAGTTTCTTTGATGGTCAAAGGGGTTAAAAATGTCAAATATTCCTTTGGTTTTTGTGTAATTACAAAGAACTCTCCAACTATATAATAACTTACCTCTATTCCACCAATTTTTACTTTCTAAATTAAATAATTTTTCATAAAATAATTCATCATATAATTTTGCTTCATTATAGTCATACATTGGAAATGGTTGTAAAAAAGTACCTTTAATTTCTTTGGCTTTCCTTTTTGTGTTCTCCCAGTCAATCTCAAACACGAAATAAAAATATTTCATAAATTCAGACAAATTTGTTTTTAAATCTTTTGGTATTTCAACCATACTAATTCTCCTTATTTACCATCATCCCAGTTGTGAAAGCTTTGCCTTCTAGACTTCGTCCATTTAGATATTAGACTTGTCGCTTTATAACTCCAAAAAAACTGGCACACCCTGGTTATATAAGGATTTTAGCTTTTGAACTGCTCAACCCTCTAGAATGACTGCTATGTCTTAGTTTGAGCAGTTTTATCCACCTATTTAGCGACAACTCTATTATACCAAATCTGCTTTACTAAGGAAAAACTCAGTTGACTTACAAATAGCACTATAATTGAGAAAAAGCATTTTAAAAAAAAGATGGTAATACCATTACCGATTTGCCAGCAACCTTAAAATTTGTGAGATTTTTGGTGGATTCTCAAGGCAATAAAACAGCAGTACAATTGAGTATTACTGACTGGGAGACGATTGTATCTGAAGCAATGAAGGAATTAAAAAATCCTGGTGGCAACCCCCAAAAAGCAAAATGGTTAGACTCGGATGCGGTTAAAAATGAATGAGATTAAAGAAACCCGGTTTCTGGGTTCAGAGTGCGGTTAAAAATGAATGAGATTAAAGAAACCCGGTTTCTTTAAGAAACCGGGTTTCTGGGTTCGTTATAATAAACCTATACCCCGATCAAAAAGAAACCGGGTTTCTGGGTTCGTTAGAGTTTCTAGCTTCGTTACAATAAACCTATACCCCCATCAAAAGAATAACCAGGAAACACTTGTGCTATTCGCGATCGCTCCATACCAAGATGCTGTTCTAAAACACTAGAAATCACACTCCGAAAATCCGTCGTCACTGCCAAATCCCGTCCCTGGAACAACTCCGATTCATCCAAACCAGGCCATTCTCCATAAACCTGACCCCCACGAACACCACCACCTAAAACCCACATTACATTACCATGACCATGATCCGTACCACCATTACCATTTTCCTTAACGGTGCGACCAAATTCTGACATTACTAAAATCACCGTATCTGAATAAAGGGAATCCAACTCCCGAACCAAAGTAGCTAAACCGTTCCCCAGAGGTTTCAATCTTCTTGCTAAAATACCTTCACTGTTGCCTTGGTTAATGTGAGTATCCCAGTTACCCAGAGCCAGAAATCCTAACTGAGTTCTGGAGTCACCCACCATTATTTGAGCTAAATTTTTCGCATCAGCAGCAAAACCTTTTGGTGGTGGAGCGCCACCGGAAGCTTCTTCCATTTCTTTCTCCAAGTCAGCAAGTAATAAATCTCTAGCTTCACGACCTTCCTGGTAAACTGTACTCAGTTCATCATTACCTTTGTATAAACTATCGAATGCTCCAGAAACTCTAGGACGATCTATCGGCAACCGACGAGTTGACTTTCTACCTGTCGCGAGATTAGCAACTGGCATTTCACCCATGAGAATGCGGGGTGGTGTATCCCCTAAGTTAACTGCTTGAGTAGGTCTATCTTTAGGAAGATTTCCTAACAAACGATTCATCCATCCATCAAGAATTTTTTTATTGCCAGGAACACCTGTTTCCATATAATATTGAGCATCAAAATGGGAGCGAGTATCATTGTTGGAACCGCAAGCGTGAACAAAAGCTAAACTGCGATTTTGCCAGAGAGGCATAATATTTGCGAGAGCGGGATGTAAACCAAATTGATTATCTAAATTTATAGCTCCGTTTGGTTCTCCAGGAGCAGGAATTGCAATTTTTGGTCGCACATCATAATAAGCGTCTTCTTGATGGGGAATAACTACACTTAATCCATCAACTGCTCCTCGGAGAAAAACCACAATTAATCTTTTACGATTATTGGTTTCAGCTAATCCTTTGGCGACCCAACCATGAGTACCAACAGAGATGATTCCGGAAGCAGCTAATAAGCTGGTTAATTGTATAAAATTACGTCTTTTCATAATACCTCAAAAGTTATAGCGCTACTTGAATCGGGAATAGGGAACACAGAAGGTGGGAATAGGAAAGAATAATTGATAATCACTATATCTGAGTCATTGCGACTGGAACCGAGTGACCTGAGATTGCTTCCCTTCGGTCGCAATGACAGAACGATTTGTTATATTCAATTCCGTTACGGTTGGAACCAAATGTCATTATTAATTGATAGTTTACCTTTCGTCCGCAATAGACATATCCAGAAAGGTGGGAACAGGAAGAAATAATTGATAATTTATGGATAAGAATTGATTGGATATTTTATTTTTGGAGATGTCTAATGACAGAACGATTTGTTATATCGAATTCTGTTACGGTTGGAACCAAATGTCATTATTAATTATTAATTAATAGTTGATCTTTCCATCATTTCCGGACTACCTAACATTAAAGCAGCTTGTCAATCACCTGGATTCTAATAAGCTTATTAATTGTATAAAATTTCCTCTTTTCATAATACCTCAAAATTAAGTTATCAATTATCAGTTACAGCAAATTCCAAATACATTAAGTAAAGATTTCATTATTAGTCGTCTCAGTGCGATTTTTCGGGAACTGTGCATCTTGCTCCCGTGAGTTTACCTCTCAATCAGTTATCATTACCTCCTATGAATTACAGTTTGAATAGTAAAATTATTGTAGTGCGCGCATCTTGCCCGCGACAATAGAAAATTAGAGATTAAAAAAACTCTTTCATTATCAATTATCCATTATTTTACCTTTCCATCATTTCCGGACTACCTAACATTAAAGCAGCTTGTAAATTACCTGGATTCTGATTAATTACAGCTTCAGTTTGAGGAGAAAAATTATTTCCTAATGTCACCCTTAGTTGCTCATGATTTATTGGTTTAGGTTTCCCTTGATTTAACTGCCCACGAGAGATAATTGTCGCAAAGCTAGTTCGACGAATTATAGCATCAGAATTTAACCAAGCATCTCTAGTATTTTTAT
This sequence comes from Okeania sp., assembly GCF_035285525.1. Taxonomy (GTDB): domain Bacteria; phylum Cyanobacteriota; class Cyanobacteriia; order Cyanobacteriales; family Microcoleaceae; genus Trichodesmium. The sequence goes on from NZ_JAYKGW010000064.1 coordinate 6,022, forward strand.
AACCGTCAGGAGTAGCACAGCTATAAAGAGGCATTCCTAGTTGGGATAACATTCCATTAATTCTACCAAATTTAGGTTGGTCAATACCCGCAGCTCTCACTACAGAAATAATATATTGATAAGGAGTTTTAAATTTATTGCCGTAGTATTTTTCATCCCAAAATTCATTACTAGCAAATAAGGTTCCTAATACAGAACGAATGTCACCTTTAGTTTCTTGAAATCTTTTAGCTAATTTATCAATTAGAGTTTCTGGAGGTTCATCGGCAACAAAATATTGAGCTAATTTATAACTAATAAAACGAGCAGTAGATGGATGATTTGCCAAAATATCTAAAGCTTTTTCTCCTTCTGCCATTCCACCTCCTTTTATGGGTATTCCTAAGAATATTTTATCCTTATTATCATGGCGGTTGGCATCAAACTTAAATCCACTGCCATCTCCAGTACGACGTTGTATTCCCCAACCTGTAAAAATCTTGGCTAAAGTAATAATATCTTCTTGTTTATAACCTCCATTTACCCCCAGAGTATGAAGTTCCATAAGTTCCCGGGCATAGTTTTCATTTAACCCTTTAAATATGCCCCGAACACCTTTACTTCCTGGTGCAGTATTTAGCCAATTATCTAAATAGAATAACATGGCTGGATGATGGGCCGTTGCTCCTAATAAATCCCGAAAATTACCAAGTGCATAAGGTCGAATTGCATCTCTTTCATAAGTTCCTATCCAAAGACGAACTGCTCGCCCTTTTGTAACAGAAACATTGAAGTGATTAAACCAAAAGTTAATCATTACTTCTTCCAGTTGTCTATTACTAGATATGGCTCTGATTAAGTTAGCTTGTATAGCTTCGTTGACAACTTTTTTTGTCCCCTGACGTCTGGCTTTTTTTTCTTTTTCAGTTGCTTGTTTTTTTTGGTTTGGTGGCAGAGGACCGTACTGTTGAAAAAGCTGAACAGGAGTTAAATATAAAGTTTTTAAAGTAGATAATTTGTTTGTGAATTGTTGAGATTCTTTAATAGTTTCTGGTCTCAGTTGAGATTGAACATAATTATCAATTCCCATAGATCTAACTTGTTGTATATCTCCTGGTCTAGGACCAAAAGTCAAACGATTTAAAACATGGATTGTTTGACTATTAGTAGATTGACTATCGGTGTAGCTAGGACTTGATAATCCTAACAAAATCATTAACCCTAATAGCAAAGATATAATCCAGTACCTAGAGGCTTTTATCATTAGTTATTTCTCCTGAAATACTCTAATTTTGTGCTTTTGGTAAATATTCTTGACAAAACAATTATAACTCTAATATGGTAATTTTACCACTATTAAATTTCTTCCCAAAAATCAGGAATTATTTTATATTCTTTAAGTGAGGATTGAAGCATTCGGTTATTAGCTTTTTGAGGTAAGTATTTGTTTAACTTCTAATGCTACAGGACTTACCCATGGTTAAACTCGTTAATTTTCAGCAATATGTGAGCTTTGTAACACAGCCTGGCTGTACAAGCAAGATTCTGAGTCTTTGTAACACAGCCTTCTTTTGCTGTAACAACCTGGAAGGTTGTGTTACCAAATACAGCCTTCTTTTGCTGTAACAACCTGGAAGGTTGTGTTACCAAAATAATGAAACAGCCCAATTAAGGTAAGCTCATCTAAAAGAGCCTTAACAGAAGGCATGGAGAACAGTGATCATATAATTGTTGTTCATAGCAGCCTGGTTCATTTTTTGGCGAAGCCTGGGTTTAAATGTTCTCTCTTGATGTAGAAC
>NZ_JAYKGW010000065.1:0-35165 GCF_035285525.1 Okeania sp.
GTTCTACATCAAGAGAGAACATTTAAACCCAGGCTTCGCCAAAAAATGAACCAGGCTGCTATGAACAACAATTATATGATCACTGTTCTCCATGCCTTCTGTTAAGGCTCTTTTAGATGAGCTTACCCTGAGGGTTGAGCCAGTTTTCAACTTTCAAATTAGGGATACGGGAAAATTCACTAAGATTTGCTGTAATAACTGTTAAATTTAATGTTAAAGCATGAGCAGCAATTAATAAATCATTGCCTCCAATGGGTATTCCTTGACTTTCTAAATAAGTACGGATTTCTGCGTAATATTCCTCTACAGGATCGGTTAGAGGTAATATTTTAATTTTACTTAAGATCGTTTCTAGTTTTTCTATGAGCTTTTGAGACTTCTTTTTTCTAGCTCCAAATTTTAATTCACAAGCGACAATAATACTTGTACAAACTTTATCCTCTCCGACTTCTTTAATTTTGGAAAATATTATGGCTCTTGGATTTTTAATTAATTCAGAAATGATGTTTGTATCTAATAAATATAAATAACTCATTTTCACAAATCAATGTCATCTAAAGGTAATAACCCTTCCTCTACATCCGGAAAATCTTCATCTAGGGGTTCGAGGGTAGAAAGAGTTTGCAGGAGAGATTTTTTTTTTGCAGGAGAAATAATAGCGAATGGTACCCCATTTTGAATAATAGTTAAGGATTCGCCTGTTTTTTGTGTTTGGTTAATTAAGTTTTGAATGGTTTCAGGAAATTCTGTCAGGAGTATTTGTTTCATTGTGAGTTATGGAGTTAGGGGTTTTAGTTGATAATAACAGGACTTATACCATTTCTCAAAAAGTTTTCTACATTTGATTGAGCAGGGTAGGGATGTTAGCATTTTTGTTATGCAACGTCCGTACAGGAGTAAGAAAGTGGGGGAGAAGTAAACATCAGAAAAATTTACATTAACTTAGCTAAAATTGGCAAAAAATGATTTGGTTTCTGTTAATTATTTGATGACTGAAGTATTCCTCAAGTATAGCAATAATCCATGGAAATTGGTATTACACAGATACCATAATATAGTCTTCAAAACTATAGCGCTATAGTTTTTTTGAATCTATACATAGTACCTTTGTGTAAGTCTTAATAACATTGACTTGCGTTAATTAAGCACGATACAAAAAGATGCCATAGATAATTGAGTCATCTGGAAGATGACTTAAGCTATTACAATTATTTACCTGTCAAGTAGATTCACCATAAAATTTTTCAAACACTTGGCATAAATAAAAAGTCAAAAGTAAAAGCAAAAGTCCCACGCAGCATTTCCCCACCGACTCACAACTAATATAGTAATCTGGTTAATTTGTCAATAAATTGACGCTAAATCTGAAATATAGCTATATTGGAAATTTCTTGACTTTATTTTCCAATAAATTCTATTTTCAATTTCACTATGGTACAAGAACTAGAAAGGGTACATCAGGGCGATTTCCCAGAAACAGCTCCCACTGCGAACCCCGTATTCTACAGAACTTATAGCCGTAAGACAGAAACTGGCCGTGAGACCTGGAGAGAAGTATGTGATCGCACAATTAATGGCCTGAGAAAATTAGGCCAACTCACCCCAGAAGAAACAGACCTACTCTATCGGATGCAGAGCCAACTTAAGGCTCTATCCTCTGGCCGTTGGTTGTGGGTAGGTGGCACAGACTGGATTACTCAACAACAAAATTTTTCCGGGGCCTATAACTGTTCGTCCACAAATATTATAGACTGGCGGTCTTTTGGTCTATTAATGGACTTAGCCATGATGGGATGTGGTACCGGTGCGGTCTTGGAACCACGTTATATAAATCAACTGCCACCCATTCGCAATCATCTAAATGTAGTATTGCGGGGTGAAGTTGGTAGTACTCCCTGTGAGTTACGTCGTGAATTGACAGAAGTCAAATTTCATCAAGACCAAGCAGAAATATTTATCGGTGATAGTCGTCAAGGTTGGGTTGGTGCATATCAGGCTTTGTTAGAATTGTCAAGTGATGAGCGATTCTCAGGAAAAGCGGATGTCATTATTGACTTGAATGATGTGAGACCTGCGGGCGAACGTTTAAAAGGATTTGGCGGTGTTGCTAATCCGGTGAAGTTGCCAGAATTATATCAACGTTGTGGGAACATATTAAATCGAGCAGTTGGGCGACAATTAAATTCTGTGGAATGTTGTTTGCTGATTGACGAAGCTGCAGCCTGCATAGTGGCAGGGAATATTCGTAGATCTGCAGGAATTAGGCAAGGACTTAGTAGCGATCGCCTCTTTGCTGTAGCGAAGGATAATCTCTGGCGACAAGATGAAAATGGTAACTGGGGTATCGATCCGAATAGAGATGCTCTGCGAATGGCAAATCATACTCATGTTTTCCACCACAAACCAACATTAGAAGAATGTGTTGAGGCAGTGAGAAAACAGTTTTATTCTGGTGAAGGTGCGATTCAGTGGGCAGGTGAAGCAGTTGCTCGTGCTAATCGGGATTTACTTTCAACCACAGAAATAAAGAGAGATTTTTTGAAAGCTTATGGAGAAAATAATGCCAAAAAATGGTTTCAAGAACACTATCCAAATATTAGTAATGATGAACTGGAACATCGGTTAGCAAGATTAGGGTTAAATCCTTGCCATTCTGGGGATACTTTGGTGTCTACAGACCAAGGGTTAATTCCGATTCAGGATTTAGTAGGTAAACAGTTTAAAGCATTGGTGGATTTGCGTTCTGTCGGTTTATCTGGTGTGAAGTTGACGGACGCGATCGCTTTTGCAACAGGAGTTAAAACTACCTACAAAGTTATGCTGACTAATGGAATGCAAATGCGATGTACAGCAGACCATCAACATTTTACCAGTCGAGGTTGGGTTAGCACTCAAGATTTAACTGATGATGACAATATTTATGTTCAGAGAGGAGCAGGTCATTTTGGTAAAGGTACTATTTCTGTTGCTCAAGCTCAAATGCTTGGTTGGTGGTACGGAGATGGATTTAATGTTAGGATAAAAGCTCGAAGTGATGGTCATGGTAGAAAGCAAGATCATTTTGCTAAAGGGTTTGTTTTTAACCAGGATGAGTATGAAACTGCCGACAATATTGTTGGAAAAGCAGTTATTACAACAGCCAAAGAATATGTAACTACACTGCATAAAGGAGTCTATGAATTTCGTACCCAATCTCCTAAATTAGAAAAGTTTTTTGCCGATTTAGGTATACTTGGAAAAGAAGAACTTCCTCATAACTTTTTGAGTCAATCTCAGGAAGTTTTAATTGGTTTTTTACAAGGAATTTTTAGTGCTAATGGTTCAGTAGATAAAGATTATAGAAGAATCAAATTAGCTATGGTTTCGGAAAAAATACTCCAACAAATTCAATTAATTCTCTCTAATTTAGGCATTATTAGTACAGTTAGATTAGTGAGGGAAAAAGGTGACAGAGGTGTGTCTTATAGGACTGTTGATGGAACTGAGAAAATTCGCTTAGACCAAGGCAGTTATGGATTATTTATCTCTACTTTTAACTTTGATTTATTTCAAGAATTAATTGGCTTTTCACTATGCCAAAATAAGGGTGTTAAAGCTGAAAAATGGCTCCTAAAACCATTGCCTAATTATTCTGAATCAACTATTAATTCTAAGTTTACTTCCAAGGTAAAAAAAGTTGAAGAATTTGGAGAAGAAGTTGTTTATGATTTGCACGTTCCTTTAACTAATTCTTTCATTGCTAATGGTTGTTTAACTCACAATTGCGGCGAAATAATTGGGGCAAATTTTCACTGTGTGAGCGAAGATACTTTATTAATTACTCGCGACAGTATTCACAAAATTAAAGATATTGTTGGTCAAAAAGTTGAAGTTTGGAACGGTAAAAATTGGAGTCAAGTAATTCCTTTGAAAACAGGAAAATACAGAAAATTATACCGGGTTAAATTTGGGGATGGTTCCTATCTTGATGTGACAGAATATCACCGATTTTTTGTCAAAGATAGGTTTGGTAAAAACTATCAAGAAGTACAAACAAAAGATTTGCTAACTCATAGCAAATATACCTTACATACGGAACCTTTTGTCATAGACTATCGCGATGGAAATTCTATCAATTCATATTACGCTTATAAATTAGGTGTAGCCATAGGCAAATCAGAAAATGTAGGTTGGGTAGAACGAAGTGAAACCCAACACGCACCTTATTCTAGTTGGGTTTATCCTGCGGATAAGCTGGCGCTAACGGAGTACCTCAACCCAACCTACGGTGATGGAAATGATAATACCAAAATTCGACAATATAATTATCTACCTACTTTTGTAGATGTCACAGATTTAGGATTCTCTGGAGAATTACTGCGTCGTTTACAAACTGAACCTGATGCTTTAAATATTATTGCTAGTTGGAATAAACCAGCAATTTTGGCTTTTATTGCCGGATTAGCAGATACAGATGGTTCTAATACTAAAAGTAATGGAATCAGAATTTATTTGTCTGATTATGAACGGGCAAAAAGATTACAATTACTGTTGACAAAATGTGGCATTCGTGCATCAGTAAATTTAATGGCAAGTAGCGGTTCTACTACAAATTTAGGAACCAAAAATAAAGACCTTTACTATCTACAAATAACTGATTGTAGAGAAATTCCTTGTCAAAGATTAGACACAAGTAAAGGATGCGAACCTAAATTTAAAGGTAAAAATCAAACAATTGAAAGTGTTGAAGAACTACCAGGTTTACATGATACTTATTGTTTTGAAGAACCAGAATTTCACAAAGGTGTTTTTGGCAATACTTTGACAGGAAATTGTAATTTATCAGAAATTCATCTGAATCAAATTGACCCAAATAATCATAAAGAACAGGAGGAAGCTTTTACTGCTGGCGCTCTTTCCGTAGCAACTTTACTTAACCATAAATTCCTGGAACCTCGCTATAATTATAGTCGAGAATTAGACCCTATTGTTGGAGTATCTTTTACTGGTTTATTTGACTTTTTTGTAAAAGCTTTTGGTATTGAATGGTTGCATTGGTGGCAAGCAGGTCGCCCGAAAACTACTCAAGGTCTAGAATTTAAAGAACAGGAAGCAAAATACCTAAGTCGGTGGCGCGAAATAGTGCATCAGGTGGTGTGGGATTATTGCGATCATCACAATCTGAAACGTCCGAACCGTTGTACAACAGTGCAACCTTCCGGTTGTCTCGACAAAACAGCATTGAGAATATTTAACCAAGGTTTACTCTATGCAGATGAAATAGTTGCACCTGGTAGTGGAGAAACAGTAGGATTAGAATTAACTGTTCGCAATGGAATAGGAGCATCCACAGCGATCGCTAATCAACCTCTAGAACTTGTGGAAGTCAAACTAGCTAATGGTCGGACATTACGCATGACTCCAAACCATCGGATGAGTGTCGCCGGGAAGTGGGTACATGGTTGCGATCTTAAACCTGGAATGTTGCTTGACTACAGTATTGGTGAATATGACAAACAAGAAGATGCTTTACTAATACCCTTGCAGTTAGAAAATTATACCAGGGTGAAACGGTCTCAAACATTAGGTCATAACCGTGGTGTTTTAACTGAGGAAATCGTGACTCCAGCAACTTTGACTCCAGACTTGGCTTACTTTATAGGTTGTTTATTTGGGAATGGTTGCATTTCTGAACACAAATATCGAATTTGTTTTTCTCATAGCAGACTTGATATTTTGTATCGTCTCCAAGAAAAAGGCAAAAAATTATTCGGTATTGCAGGTAATATAAATGATCTTGGTAATGGTCGTTTTGAATTATCTTTTGCTTCCAGACAGTTATTTGACTGGTTTCACTTAAATCAACTTGCCAAAACTGAGAAAAGCCAAGATTTAGACCGAATACCCATGAGTTTACGTCGGTCATCACGAGTTACCCTACTATCATTTTTCTGTGGTCTGATAGATACTGATGGATGTGTTCGTAAACAGGGAAACTTATCCATAGATTCAGCAAGTTCCGATTTTATTGGCAACTTGCAACAAATAGGGGAAGCGATCGGACTCTGTTTCAGTATATTTGAGAATATCAAGGGAGAGAACTTGCAACCCCAACAAAAAGATATGTGGGGATTATGTCTGAGTCGAATGTTGTCTAACGCTGACGCTTTAGATTATCTCAATGAACACAGTATCAAATGTCAGGAACGACCCTTACTTCCACCAAAGCGCGTATTCAGTTTTTCACCATACAAAATTGAATCTGTTAATATTGGGGCAGTTTGTGATTACTCTTATGATTTTGCCATTGAGGGTATAGACGATAACGACTCTTGGTATTGGCAAGGTGCTTTGAAATCCCATAATACTAAATCTTTGTTAACAAATGCTGCTCCCGGTTGGCATCCACCTTTTGGTTTACGCTGGGTGCGACGCATTACTTTTGCTAAAAATGACCCCGTAGCATTAGCTTGCCTTGATTATGGTTATTCCGTGATTCCTGGGCAGTCAAGCAAAGATGAAAATGGAAATTTACTCAACGATCCTTTTGACGATCGCGCCAAAGAATGGTTGGTGGAAATACCAGTTCAGGTATCTTGGATAGATTTACCAGGGATTGAAGAAATTGCTATTGAGAAGTTCAGCGCCACTGCCATGTTTGATTTTTACATGGTGGTGCAGAGTGCCTGGACAACTCACAACAGCAGCAGCACCATCTTACTGACTGAAGAAGAAATCGAACCTTTGGGCAAAAGCATTTATGAAGCCATTCGCGATGATGAGGGTTATATCTCGTCAGCGTTGTTAGCGCGGTTTGATGCACCGTTCCCCCGGTTGCCATTCGAGCGTATTTCTAAAGAGGAATATGAAAAATTGGAACGAGAGGTGTTGCAGCGACGTAAATCTGATGATTTCTCGGAGTTGATGAATGGTTATGTGTTAGCGAGTGACTTACCAGAAATGGGACCGCAAGATCCCGCTTGTTCGGGGATGGTTTGTGAGTTGAAGGGTTCAGAACCGGAAGTTAAGTAGAAAAAACCTAACCCCCCAACCCCCTTCCCTGGTAGGGAAGGGGGAGTTTCTCCCCTCTTAAAAGCAGGAGAGGGGTTGGGGGAGAGGTCTTATATCAAATCCGGTTGAATAGTGATTAGAGTTGTTGGAGGGGATGGGGAGATGGGGGGATTGAAGTAATTTCTTAAATTACAAACATATATTATACTTTATGTTTTTATGTGCAATTAAGCGGATTTGACATTAGCCATTTTTTGTGGTTAATTCCCAACAACTCTATTGAAAGTTTCATAGGACTTAATATCTTATATCATGTCCGGTTGAATAAACATCTCCAAAAATAAAAAATTAAATCAATTCTTATCCATAAATTATCAATTATTTCTTCCTGTTCCCACATATCTAGTGTTCCCTGTTCCCTCATTTGGAGGAGATGTCTAATAGTTATAAATAAAGAGGGAAGGAGTCAGGAGGACTGAATCACGAGTTAACCCACCCCTAACCCCTCCCAGGAAGAGAAAAGGAGGAGCAAGTTTTTTGATCACGCTCTGCTCCGGACATGATATTACCGATGAACACTAATGGTAGGGTGTGTTTTGGGTTCCGCAAAGCTCCGCTTTATATGTCGGCTCAAGCGCCGAAACGCTACGCGACATGGAAAGCGGAGCATGACCTTAGGAAAAAGTGTATCTCGTAACCCACCGTAACTCTATATTTAGTAGCTCGTAGGGACATTGCATGCAACGTCCCTACAATGAAAAGCGCACTATGATAAAGCAACCAGGGATAAAGTCTTATTTTCGTAAAATAACTCGATCGCCCTAAACTCTCGACGCAGCAAATTTTCAACTTGTAATGTCGAAGAGTTCCCAAGGCGAATCCAAATCACTTTCGGTGGATTTCCAAATACTAAACTCAGATCCTGCATATCAGCATCTTTCGAGACGATGATTAGATCGTTATATGCATGCATAATCCCAAACTATTGGGTCTATAGTCGCTTTCATGCCCACATCTCGAACATGAAGCGAGTTTGGGAAAATATCCCTCAAACGGTTTGGTAATATAGGCGATAGATTTTCATCAAAAAGTAATTTCAGAGGGATAATGGGGCAGTCATAAACCGACGTTCCGTCAGCAGCATAAGCAATGCAAGCTTTTAAATCTTCTCGCGTCAGATCGGGAAAATCGTCAAGAATTTCAGCTGCAGTCATCTCGGAAGCCAGGTACTCAAGCACTTCATAGACTGTAGCCACGGACACAAGGCTTACCATCACGTTTTTATGGCTCAATTGTAATGATGTCTCGGTAGTTCATAAATTTGTTTTTTCTAGTTTGTCGAATAGTAGAGATAAAAAGCTAAACTCTAAACCCCAATCACATACACAATAATCCATCGCTGTTAAAAACCCCTTACCCAATCCACTATCCTTACAAAAATATACAAACTTCACATAACTGGAAATAATCAATTACTTCCCTCTGTCCGCTTTTCCCTGTTCCCTCTTTTCTGGAGATGTCTATTGACTATTATGATTTTTTCTTTAAATTCTGACTCCTGACTCCTGACTCCTAATTTAATACTACATTTTGACATGCGGAATGTAGGATATATATCAATTAAAATTTTTGTCTACTATATATGAATGAATGAGAAGTCTTTGTTAGGAGTTTTTGTGCCCAAAATCTTTGTTTTATAAACTTTTTGCTTTGTGAAGTTTCTATCTCATAGTTTTTCTATATTAGGACTTACGCAAAGGTACTATATATGTATAGGGTCTTGGTGCCTAAGTGTGCTAACACACCCTACCAATAGCGTTCATGCGTAAATCCTATCCATATATCATAAGATGCTACTTTATTAATAATTTTTATTATTTATCTGAATTTATAAATTTTTAGTTAAAAATTTAGGATTTTGGCTACCTTTTGTATTTTAATTATATCAATTATAGTAAAAAATATTTTTTAGCTGGACTTTGATATTTTTTAGGTCAAAAATAGCTTCAAACCTAATATTGGCAAGGTAAATACCTGAACCTGGTTAAAATAGCTGAAACCTAGATATATCGAGAAAACGTTTGCTTTTAGGTAAAAGCTTTGGGTTATAAGGGTTTCACCTAAATTTTGAACCTGTTTTTTCCTCAAGTCTAGTTAGTAGAAAATATTTTTTGACTATCAGGATAGTATTTCTACTAAAGTCGCTTTCTGGTTTTCTTGAGACTAAGAGTGCCATTAAACCTTAGTTTTTAGAGATGGATAGGGCTTTTTAATTAAATGAACATAACTGATAAATTTACCAAAACTTACAGCGACAAAGCTTACAAGCACGTCACCACTGTCACCCACAAGGGAGTCCTGATCTCCTTTGCGATGGACGAGAATCGACGCATCTACTACGCGGTGCTAAATCTCAACGAACAAGACGACACAAAAGGGCCTTTAGATGTGAATTACTGGCCTGGGAACCCCTCAAAACTCAACTTTACAAACGAAATTTCTCGGGTGGGTTTTGCCATTATCCCACCAACCCAGATGCCCACAGTTGCTAAGGAAAGTGGAGAAGAGGTGGAACCGGGTACTCTTGCGGATGATGAAATCGACCCTTTTCTTTCTACTACTGCTCGTTTGACTGCTAATGCTCCGTTCCGGGTCATTTCCGACAACCAGTATATCTATATCTTTCGCCAGTCAATTGCTGGGGACGATCCAGATATGGTTTTTGTGGACACTGGGAAAAATACGGGGAGTAAGCCAACCCAAATGGCCATGGGGCGAAAGTACATGGAACCCAAGGCTGCTTTCAAAAAGAACCGGTTAAGGGACTTCAGGCCGCTCTTGGCTCTAAGGGGGAGTGAAACTCCTGAGGCGGTAAGTTCTTTTGATCAGACTTTGTCCGACGATGAACTCATTCCCCTGGTGGACAAAAACCTGATGGTAGACCGTTTTGTACTGACGGGGACAGAACTAAAAAGCAAGATGGAAGTGCGGTTCAAACGCAGTCGCCACAAAAGTATCCCCCAGAGCAACAAGGATAGTCTGGGTTCCCAGGATATGCAAGGGGAGTATTTCTACGAACCTACCCAAGAACTGCATTTTGTGGGTCAGTTGTACGAAGGTTGGTTCGATGCCCTGCTTTTACCCACTCAAATATCTGGGATTCAGCGCTGGCAGTTCTTTCTCTACAATAGCAAGACAGCGGAAATTGACTCCTTTAATGTGGAACGGGGTTCCGATGGGTTATTTAACACTAAAGGAACCCGGTATTACACCAGTCCCGACCCAGAATATCAAGATGCGGTGTATGAGCGTTCCCCGGGAACCTGTCCCTTTAGCGGAGAGCCGTTAATTCCTATTCCTCCCAGTAAGTCGGGTTATGGGGAATGGGCATTGGAGTTTGATGGCACTGATGATAATGTGACAGTTCCTCACTCGGATAGTCTAGATTTTGACCAGGACGAAGACTTTGCCATTGAAGCTTGGATAGCCGTTTCTGGGGAACCGGTAGACCGTGACATTATTACGAAATGGGAAGGGAGTGGACCATACCCTTATGCAATCAGATATCAAGGGAATGGAACTGTATCAGCACTTCGATACGATGGTACTAATCACCCTACACTTACTTCAACCAAAGTGATTAATGATAGGGAATATTATCATATTGCCTTCGTCAAAAACGGTTCAACTCTTTACTTATATATTGATGGTGAAGAACAAGGCAGTACAGACGATACAACCAGTGGCAGTACGAAGAATAATGTAGCCATGTACTTCGCTTCTCGCGGTACAGGTAATTATTTCCCCGGTCAAATCGACGAAATTCGCATCTGGAATCGGAGTCTTTCTCAAGATGAAATCCAAGAAGACATGAACTACCGCCTGGTAGGGAACGAGCCAGGACTGGTGGGCTACTGGCGCTGTGACGAGGGTACAGGGAATATTCTCCACGACCAGACTGATAATGGGAACCACGGTACAATTAACGGAGCAATTTGGGTACAGTCCGAAGCCCCCATCGGCGATTCCCCAGGCATTCGTCGCACCAGCTTCGGATTTGAAGGACGAACCATTGCCTCAAGTCCGTCAGCTATGCTGTATTACCAGCAGGAACAAGCCGAAGCAGGCTATGATGATGAGGCAAAACCCATTAAGAGCAATGCCCGCGTTATCTTAGGAGTGGGTACTGGGGGACCGGGACTCGATGGAGAGCAGACAGAGGAAAAATACGTTGCTGCTTTGGATTTTGCCCTGTCCCGAGAGGGTAAGCTAGCTCAGATTCCCGATAATATTCAGTTGGGAGAACCCTTGGAAAGTGGCACTGAGGAGGATTTAGCCCGACTTCAGGAACTACAGCAGGAAGTAGAAGAGCTGCGTCGGCAAGGGGGGGGTAATTTACTTTATCATTCCAGTGAGGGAGATTGCGGCTGGTCTGTAGCCATTGATGGTGATTGGGCAATGGTGGGAGCACCGGGAGCAACCGCTAATGGTATAAAGAAAGCAGGCAAAGCCTATATTTTCCATTGGGATGGCAGCAACTGGAATCTGAAACAAACCCTCACCCCTGGAGATGATACTCAGACAGGGGCATTATTCGGCTGGTCTGTAGCCATTAACGGTGATTGGGCAATTGTGGGAGCAACGTACGCAACTGTTAACGGTTTAGGGAACGCAGGCAAAGCCTATATTTTCCATTGGGATGGCAGCAACTGGAATCTGAAACAAACCCTGACTGCTGATGCTGAGATATCGGCCTATTTCGGCTGGTCTGTAGCCATTGATGGTGAGTGGGCAATGGTGGGAGCACCTGGCGCAAATCCTAAAGGCAAAGCCTATATTTTCCAGGGGGATGACAGTAGTAACTGGAGCCTAAAAACATCCCTCAGCCCTGGGGATGATGCTCAGGGAATGGATGCTTTCGGCTTTTCTGTAGCCATTAACGGTGAGCGAGCAGTGACAGGAAATTTTGACACAGACTCTTCTCAAGTCTTTGTTTATCATTGGGAAAGTAGCGAATGGAACCTAGAACAAAAGATCACTAATATATACAACGGTTCTTGGTGGTCGGTGTATTCAAACCTATCAGTAGCTATCAGTGACAAGTATTTGCTGATAGGATTAGCTATAGCTGAATGTGAGGGCAAGCAAGCTGCTGGTAGAGTCGATGTTTACCGCCGAAACAGTAGCAGTAAATGGGAACAAGAGACAACCTTCACAGCTGGGGTTGATATCCAAGAAAATGGACGTTTTGGTCGTTCAGTAGCTATTGACGATGTTCAATTTATCACCGGGGCACCTGGAAATGCGTCTGCCTATTATTACCTCCAAAATGTTCCCCCGGACCTATTGAATGAAATTGACGAACTCAAGCAAAAAGTGGGCAATGGAGTAGCCCTACCCATGCACTTCCTCCATACTGACCCCTTCGGTCTCACGGTTTCAGGAGCATTGCTGGGCTTCGCTCCTAGCCAAAATGCACCTCAATTCTTAGACAGCACCACGGGCAACCTAACCCTCTATTTCCGGGGTGACCAAGACCAATTCTTGGCGGCTTATTACAATACCAACACTGCCAAGACAGAATACAAGCTGGCAACGGAACTCGCGACGACCAATGCAGACCAACTCACCTTGGTGGCTCGCTTTGCTGGGGAAGAAACCAATGACACGACCATTACTGTGGCAGATGGAGACAGTGCTGATTTCTGTCAGGTGACTATCAGTAACGAAAGTACGGGAATCACCGAAACCTGGCAACGGGTGCCGCGAAAGGTAAAGCAATTTGCAGCGGTATTGAATGGAGTGGCTAATCAGCAGGTCTTTTTAGATAATTTAGCCACAGCAGTATCTGGTACTGTCACTAGTTTGACCTTGACAGCAGGGGCAAAATATGCACTCAAATCCGGGGATATACTGGTGGTGAACGGGACTAAGGTAACGGTAGCCTCTGATGTGGAACGCAAAGCAACAGAGATTCCCATTAACAGCATTACCCTATCAGCAGATGTAAATACAGCAGTTTACGTCATTCCCTACGATTACCAAACCCTCGCCACTAGCAACCGGGTGGGAGATAACCTCGAAAATGGTTCTCTACTGTTTGCTGTTGTTCCTTCGAGTATCCGAGATGACAAGGTGAAAAACGGTACTGGAACTCGCTCTAGTGCAGGGATATCCAGTTGTTGGGTAGCGGAAGCACCAGGGGACACCTTGTCCTTTGACGGTAAAAATGATTATGTTGCCTTGGGGGATGGGAGTAAACTATCCCAGTTTGATGCCAAGGGGGATCTGACTTTAGAAACTTGGGTGCTACCTAAAACTTTTGAGGGGGGCAGCCGAATCATTCATCATACTTCAAATAGCTCTAAGTATAGTCTGGGGTTAAAAAGGCAAGAACTAAACTCAGCATTGAACTTTGATGGCAGCGATGATTATGTGGAACTTCCAGCAGCAAGTATCCCATCAGGTAACGAAATTACCATTAGTTTTTGGGCTTATGGTGGGGAGTCTCTGCCTAAGAACAGTTTCATCATATTTGCACAAAGCGACAATGGAGATCTAACCAATCAGAATCGGGTATTGTCTATCCACCTTCCTTATGGGGATGAAATTATCTACTTTGACTGTGGTAACGATGGAAGTGATTTCGATCGCATTGATAAACAAGCTCAAGAATCAGAATACAAAGGCACCTGGTCTCACTGGGCTTTTACCAAAAATGCTACCACTGGAGAGATGAAGATCTATCTCAACGGAGAATTGTGGCACAGTGAGGGTGACAAAACAAAGCCTTTGCCAGCATCTGTACAAGTGCAGCTTGGAAAAGGGGCTAATGGAAATTATTATGATGGCAAAATCGACGAATTGCGGATCTGGAACCGCGCTCGTACTCAAACGGAAATCCAGGCAGACATGAACCGCCGTCTTGGCGGTAATGAATCGGGTTTAGTCGGCTACTGGCACTTTGACCAACGAGAGGGTAACCAGGTTAAAGACCTGACTGGTAACGGCTACAATGGCACTATTCATAGCGACCCACAGAATGTTCCTTCCCCTCCCAATTTGGGTTCCTGTTCCGTAATAGGGGCGGTTGGCAACCTACTTCTGGAAAGCAAAGATTTACTGTACTGTAATAACTGGCATCATCTTGCCCTGGTTTATAACCAGTCCTATGGTCTCAAGTTTGACGGCGAACGGGACTACTTGGACTGCGGCAACAACACTATCCTCAATCTCCAAGACATGACGGTTGAAGTATTGTTACAGGTGAGCAGTACGAGTCAGTGCGGCATTCTCGCCAAGGGCACCCTTAACTCTGGGGATCTGGAGCAAAACGTTCCCTATGCCCTCTACACCGAGAATGGCAAGGTAATTTTTGTCTTTGAAGATGAGAATGGGGCTTCCTATCAGGTGGAAACCAGCGGAGTTTTGGAAACTAACAAGGTCTATAAAATTGCCGTTACCCGGAAAAAATATACTGAAAGTATTGGCACGGGTAGCAGTGCTGAAAACACCTTCACAGGTACTGCCCCAGACTTGTCAAGTATCAGCACTTGGGACGATGTCAATGCCAAAAGCAGTGATATTGAAAAAGCCATGCAAGGGGACTACGTTGCCTCCCAGCAACGGGGACAAGAATTAGCCAACCTGCAATCTCCTGACTCATGGACAAATCCTGAGTTTACTCCTGGCAGTCAAATTGCCCAATGGAATGAAGTCAAAATCTATGTAAACGGTGTCCTGGAAGCAAACCAAAGCCTTCCTCCGGTCAATCCCGGTTATAACAGCGACTCCCTAGAAATTGCGAGGGTGGGTGAGAGCTATTTAGCAGGAGCAATTGGCGAAGTTCGCTTGTGGAGTGTAGCCCTGGGAGCAGGAGATATTGGCAAAAAGCTGACGGGGAACGAATACGGACTTGTTTCCTGGTGGCGCTTGGAGGAAAACGAAGGTAACGTTGCCTACGACAGCAAGAGCAGCAACCATGGGACTCTAAAAGGACCAGAGTGGATTAAAAATCCCCACCCCCATAGCTCCACCCTTGTGCTTTATCATAATGGCACGCCGATGGTAACCAATGCCATTGACTCCTTTAGTTGGGGTGACAATCAGTTTACCCTGGGTGCCTGCAAGTCCAATGGGCAGATGACAGAACATTTCTGGGGACAACTAGAAGAATTACGCATCTGGAAGGTAACCCGCACCATAGAACAAATCCAGGACAACCTCTTTACCCGTCTCAAAGGGGAGAAACAAGACCTGATTGCCTATTATACCTTTGACGACGAAAGCCAAACGGAAGTAAAAGACCACTCCTATGGGGGCAACAATCTTTCCTTGAGTTACAACGAAAGCAAACCCTACTTTATTATTTCTAACGCTCCCATTAGTGAGGATACAGCCCTGGTACGCTCGGCTTTAGCAGGAGTTGTCACCCAATTCCAAGAGACGATCGCCACCAGCCCTAGCGTCGAGGAATATGGGGACATACAGTACGATGTCGATGGTAACATGACAGGAGTGATGAAACGCTGCCATGGTTACATTAAAGACAATACCTGGTGCTTAACCACCAGTTACAAGGTGGGTAATCTGATTACTGAATGGCTGGGTCAAGCTCAGTTCGACCCCCAGATTATCGGTTACATCGAAGGCGCACCCCCCATGCCCAGCGAAAACCTCACCGCCGGTCCCATCGATCCAGCGATCGCCGATTACAGCAACAGCAATGTTAGTTGTGTAGAAGTGGTGGAAGCGGAAAGTGTCAACTACAATTGTTCGGCATCTATGGAGGTAGGAGCAGATACCGCCTTTGAATCAGAATCCAGCATGGAAACGGGGTGTGACATGGATATTAACATGGCACCCTTTGGGTTTGGCACCTCTTTCAAACTAGAGAGTAGCTTTGGATCTTCCGGTGGAAGCAGTTTTGAAGCTTCCAATGGTTGGACAAGCGACCAACGTGTGGGAGTGGGTCGCAACAAGACCGAAAGCACAACGGTATCTCTCAGCGGTAACTGGGAAGACCCCCTAAATCCTTTGAATTCAGCCTTAGGTCGGCGCTACCAACCTTCCAATATGGGTTTTGCCTTAGTATTATCAGAAACTGCCGATATCTTTGCTCTGCGTTTAGAACACAACAACGCTCTGGTTTCCTTCAGCTTCCGACCCAATCCCGACATTCCCCGAGACGTGAATCTTATCCCCTTCCCCATCAATCCCCGCTATAGCAAGCAGGGAACCTTGGACGGAGCAGTTGGGTATAATGACCAAGGTAAAGTACTTGACCCGGACTATGCCACCGCCCAAGGCTACGGTGAA
Source organism: Okeania sp. (assembly GCF_035285525.1). Classification (GTDB taxonomy): domain Bacteria; phylum Cyanobacteriota; class Cyanobacteriia; order Cyanobacteriales; family Microcoleaceae; genus Trichodesmium. The sequence goes on from NZ_JAYKGW010000065.1 coordinate 16,309, forward strand.
TACAGCTACTTTAAACCCCAAGAAGCCTACAACTTGCAAGACCGCATTCAGAGGGAAGAGCAGGAAATCAAGAGTTATTACCAAAACTTTGATGTCAATCCCATGAATAGCGAAGCGGTTCAGAATGCCTCGAAGATGGGAGCTGAGTTTGGTAAAACTTTACTGGGTATGATGGGTTCAACGGGAGGCATAGTAGGCATGACAACGCCTTTAGGAACCATTGACTTTAGTAGTTTAAGTGAATCCTTTGCCAGCAGCATGAATCTCCCAGAAAAGTTTGGTAAACGCAATATCGTCAATACCTATGTTTGGACTGCGGATGGCGGCTTCTATGCGGAGTCCACAGAGATGACACAAATGAAGCAGGAAAGCGTCAGTGGTTCCTTTTCCACATCCCGGACTAGCAGCGCTGGAGTTAGCACGGGATTGGAGATTAATGGTTTTTATAGTTACGATACTGCTTTCAACAGCATGATGGGGGGAAGCATGAACTTTACGAAGACCAAGAGTCAGGAGTCGGAGAATTCCTTCAGCGTCGAAGTGACCGCATCTCCACCAGGAGACTTGCAGAAATACGACGAAAATCTCAATCGGGTTTACGACGAAAACGGCAATCCGGTTTCAGTAGAAGGTAAGGTAGATGCTTACCGCTTTATGACCTTCTACCTAGAACCTGCCAAAGAAAACTTCGAGGATTTGTTCAACAAGGCGATCGACCCCATTTGGCTCAACCAAAGCAGCCACCCCAATGCCGTTGCTATGCGCCAAGCCCAACAAACAAATAATGCTCCTCCCTGTTGGCGAGTGTTCCACCGGGTTACCTTTGTCAGTCGGCTGTTACCCAGTTTCTCAGATGAAGCTCCTCCATCTCTCGAAAGCACCATGAAAGAGGAGAATATCAATAGCAACTGGGAACTGATTCAAATATTAGACCCGTTTGTCCGCAATGAGACGGATGATTTTACTACTTTCTCCGATGCAGTGCATGACACCTTAGAAACCTACCTACCGGAGTTACTCCCCTACGAAGATGAGATTACTTACTATGCAGCACTCTATTATGGGGTGACAGACACTTAGTACAGAGCTAAATTGAACGGGACTTACGCAACGGTACTATGTGTAGAATTAAAAAACTAGATCGTTATAGTTTTAAACCCTATATATGTGGTCTGTGCGTAAGTCCCGATTAATTATCCCACAAAAATCATCAATTATTTCTCCCTACTCCCTGCTCCGTCTTTTCTGGAGAGGTCTAATTATCTCTCCCAGTTAAGCGTTCCCAGTTAAGCGTTCCCTATTCCCTGTTTAATAGGAATTTGTATTGTACATTCTGTACCTGTTCCTACTGTTGAAGAAAAAGTTAATTTACCACCATGTTTTTCTGTAATAATTTGGTAACTAATTGCCATTCCCATACCTGTTCCTTTACCAACTGGTTTTGTTGTAAAAAAGGGATTAAATATTTGATTGTGAATTTCAGGTGGAATGCCACAACCATTATCAGCGATCGCTATTTTGACCCATTTCTCATCGACTTGTGATGTATGGATAGTAATTTGTCTTAGTTTATTTTCACCCTCACTGGTTTCCAAAGCATCAATAGCATTGGCTAAAATATTCATAAATACTTGATTTAGTTGTCCTGGATAACATTCTATGAGAGGTAAATCGCTGTAATGTTTGACAACCTCAATACCTAATTTTTGTTTGAGACGACTTTGTAAAATCAATAGGGTACTTTCAATACCATCATGAACTTCAGCTTTTTTTAAGTCTGATTCATCTAAGCGAGAAAAGTTACGCAGGGAAAGAACAATGTCACGAACTCGCTTTGTTCCCATTTTGATTGAATTGATAGTTTTGGGTAAATCTTCTTGTAAAAATTCCAGCTCAACTTCTTCTGCCCAATCTTCTATTTCTGGAGTAGGGTTAGGATAACATTGCTGCACTAATTCCACAAAATCTAATAAAACTTGAGTGTATTCTTCTACATAAGTAATATTACCATGAATAAAGTTAATTGGGTTATTAATCTCATGGGCAACACCTGCCACTAATTGTCCCAAACTTGACATCTTCTCTTGCTGAACTAACTGCGCTTGAGTCTGTTGCAGTTTATAGAGGGTTTCTTCTAGCTGATTTTTTTGTTTTTTTTGTTCCCTTAAAGCGATCGTGCGCTCTTTGACTCGTTCCTTTAAGGTTTCGTTTAGTTGTTTAAGAGCAGTCTCACTAGCTTGTAATTTTTCAGTATTGGTTTGAATCCAATTTGCCATTTTATTAAATCCTGATGCAATATTAGCTAACTCATCAGAACCTTGGATGTTCACCCGTTGATTAAGTTCTCCTTGACCAATTTTTTGGCTAATTGCAACAATTTTCTCTGCTCGTGTAGTCAGAGTTTTTTCAAAGAATAACCAGAGTAAAATACAAAATCCACCTAAGCTAATAGTAGAGGTTAGGGAGCGAGATAAAGCATCACTAAATGCTCGTTGTTTCAGACGTGATATATCATAATACAACCAAAGAATCCCCACTTTAGAAGGACGAAGTTCTCCAGGCTTTCTTTGTAGGGGAACTGGATAAATTGCCCAAATTTTTTGTTTGTCTTCTGATAAAATAACTTCTCCTGATAGATTTTCTCGAACTTGTGTAAATGCTGTCTCATTTTTTGCTGCCGGGGTTTCTTGAAGGGGGCGATTTCGCAATTGATACTGAGTTGCCAGAAGAACACGATTTTCTCGATTGTATAAAATAGCTAAACTAAGATTGACATCAGTTTGCATTTTACTAATAGAAATTTCAGCTTGCTCTATGTTGCCTCGACGATATAGATATTCCAACATTCCGGAAATTTGTTCCCCCGCAAATCTGGCATTTCCACTGACATTTTCCTCAACTCGTTGAAAAGAATTTGATGTTTCTTGCTGAATATTTATTCCAACCAATATCGTACCAGATATCAGGAGAATGGCTGGAATTGAAAACCGCCAAGAAAAGGGAAACTGTTTCATTTTACTTAGGACCTGCTGAAAAAGTCTGTTAGTGAAGGCAGGGAAGAGGGAACAGGGAACACTTAACTGGAAAAAGTTTACAGCGCTTTTCACTCTCGATGAACCACCGGAGCCATAACCAAGATATCGTAGGGACTATGCAACTTCCCTACTGTGGTTGACTGAAATGAAAACCTCTGTCAGGTATCTGTCATGGCAAAATTTTCTGATTGTTACTGTCAAAACTTTACTATTTTGAGGCGATAACAACCAAAAACTAGGTACTTTTACGGCTCCCGATAAATCAGGCTTTAAAAAGGCGAAAATTTATGCCAGTGAAAGCTTTGATATTGAAACAGTAAGCCCTACTTAAAAGTTTAGTAAAAAAAATTATTCCAGTTTTGCTGCTTTGACAAAGCGATCATCAAATAAAGTCATGGCATCCAGAGATTTTGATAATAGTTTGTTAGCAACCATCACATCAATTAATCGTTGAGTCGTTTCGAGTAATGCTGGATTTTCTCGATCTAAAAGTTGTTGATTTTCTTGTAAACTTGGCCTGCGTAATCCCTTGTTTGCTTCTAGAAATTCCTCTGGTGTCACCTGAGTTCTAGGAGCAATCCGACGGGCACTATCTTGGGGATTTTGTGCCAGATAATTAAGTGCTTGAAATTGTCCATTTACCAGTGCCTGTACATCTTTAGATTGATTAGCGATCGCCGTCTTCTGAGAGATTAAAACATCAACAATCTCACCGGGAATCTGAGAACTATTAAATATTTCTTTGGCTCCGAATGATAACAGTTGAGTACGAGCCGGACCAAAGGTAACAACTGCATCAATCATGTCATCTTTAAATGCTCGCTCGTGTTCGGAAAGTCCTAAAGAAACAACTTGAATATCTTCGATTGTCATTCCTGCTTTTTCTAAAGCACGGGTAATAATATATGCTCCTAAAGCATTAGCTTCGACACCTACTCGCTTACCTTTTAAGGCTTGAAGATTGGGAATCTCTGGTTTTGCTAAAATTACATCTCCTCCTTCAGAAAAGTCTACTACTGTTATAATCCTGACATCTGGATTAGTAGTTGCTAATTCTAATGCCTGATCCATTGAGATAGCAGCACTTTCGAGATTATTATTCCGAAAAGCTCTTACCTGTTCAGTACCAGAAGGAAAATCAAGAAGTGTGACTAAAGTATTCTCATAATATCCTAAGCTGCGTGCGAGGTACAAGGTTTCATACCCAGGCCACAAGTTAATGGCAACTCGCAAAGGTAGTGGAGTAGTGTTACAACTTATCAGCAGAGATACTCCAAACGAAATAAAAATCAGGACAAGAGGTATTTTTTGTTTGAGTTTCCACAACCATTTTTGCGGAGAAAAAGTATTTGATGTAAATCGTTTTAAAGATATATAATGCTTGATGTTAATATTCATTAAAGTCCTCTCTTTTTTGTGATTATAAGTAAAAGTTATTTGATCGGGACTAAAGCCATGAGGAAAGCAATTTTCTTGGCTTGAGATTGCCATCCTGACGGACTGCTACCCATTCATGTCGCGGAGCGAAACGCTGTCGCTCGTATCGGACAGAAATACGTTGCGCGTGCCTAAGTCCTATTTATGTCAGGACTTACGCAGATAAACGCATAAACCCGGTACGATATTAGAATTCTATTGCTTAAAACAACTATTTATCCTAGAAACCGGGTTTCGCATACATAAGTCCTATATGTGACAAATTTTTTTTAGTCTGAAGTTTGGGTAAAAGCTAAATTTATATGCTTTATTGATAATAACATGAAGTTGATTTAATATCAAATCTGCTGAAAGTGAAAGGGGTTTAATCATAAAGGGTTTTCTATTGTTATGAGGTACACCCCCATAGGGGCTTTCCGGCCTACACTACAAAACTTTATAATTAATATTTGTACCTCATAACGCGCGGAATATGCTGTAAATATTATTATATCTACAGGACTCCCCAACCTTCTTTCTTCTTCCTTCTTCTACCAAAATCTAATTATTCAACTGGAGATGATACAACTGCGGAAAACAAAGCAGAATAATCTAAATCTGATAAACCTAATTCTATAGTTTTCTCTAAAACTTTACGCACTCCTTCTTGAATACTGACATCAAGTCCTACAGATTCTGCGGCATTAATAAATATGTTTGTATCCTTTAATAAATGTTTGGCTGGAAAATTAGGATTTTCGTAATTTCTCTCCAACATTCGTTTTAATTTCTTATCAAAAGTTGGTGCATATAAAGCGCTATCTCGAACAATTTGCATAAACAAATCTACATCTATTCCTTCTCGAATTATTAATCCTAAACTCAGAGCAAAAGCTGTAGTTAAAGAACCAATTAATTGATTCATTGCTAACTTAATTGCAGCACCACTACCTACCGCACCAATATGTAATGGTTCCGGACTAAATACTTTTAATAAATCAGACCATTTGGCAAATTGTTCTGGGGAAGCTCCTACCATAACAATTAAACTTCCAGATTTTACCTGTGGAATACTACCTAAAACAGGAGCTTCTAAATATTCTCCACCACCAGCTACAATTTCATCTCTAATTTGTTTACTTTCACCAGGAGAAATAGTTCCCATTTGAATTACTGTGCGACCAGATAATTCGGCTTTTGAACTATCAGATAAAAGTACATTTCTAATAGCTTCAGCATTAGTCAACATTAAAATTAAACATTCGGAATTTTGTATAGCTTCTCCTGGAGAATTAGCTATTTTAACGCCTACTTTTTGTAAAGGTTCTAACTTAGATTTAGTCCGATTATAAGCAGTTACAATATGATTACCTTCTAACAGTTTTTGAGCCATTGGTAGCCCCATTAAACCTGTACCTAACAATCCAATTTTCATTAGTTATTTCTTCTAAATTTTTTTCATATCTATCATATTATTTGCTGTTTGTCAAAATATTTGACATTATTAGTCCGAAATATGCTGTTGATTAAATTTAAAAGTATTCCGCAGGAAATACTTACTATTTTAATCGTAGTGTAAGCATTCAGCAGTCAGCTAGTCTCCTATCTAGGAGGGAAAAACAGCTATTGTTCCTAGTTTTAGATAACAGTATTAGTATTATTAATTGATGACAAGAACTTATTACACTAACCCAGGCTTTATTGCTGTTTCGCTGCGCGACATGTTTGCGGAGTATTCTGTCAGGAAAAAGCGCAACTTCGACCCAGGAGGCTAGCTGATAGCTAATAGCTGAATGCTTACATCGTAGTTAATTGATAATTAACGATTAAATTATTTTCTCAATTCTTCTAAACTGGGAATATCTTTCGGTTTTGCCAAATTTCTTTAGCTAGCTGTATTAAACTTAACTTAAATTCTTCCCATAAATCAAAAAGCCTTCTAAAGCGTCTCTTTCATCTACAGAATGAAACAGTATTAGACTTGCCCATGACTGGGTTATTTCTATTTTATACCTCTCCCTTAACCATAATAAAAATTATTCAAATTGTTGGTCTTTTTCTGAGCTGGGTAATCCTAGTTGATTTCTTTCTAGATCGTAACCGCAATAGAAAGACTGAAAATCAAAGATTGAGTACCTACTTAAGTAGACAGTTGGTCTTTTTTTATTTTGGGTAAAAGGTCAAAAAAGTTAAGCATAGTAATTGTGATTGTGTTTTACTAAAATTGTTCTTTATTAATTAAATTAAGTTGATTGCCAGGAATAACGACTAAATATTGGAACCATTGGTTTATTGGTTTTCCTTGATTGTAAATATTATCAAAAACTTTGTCTACTGCTTCTCTTAAGCAAAAATATAGTCAATATTTATCTGCAAGTTTTTGTCATAAATTATAGTTAGTTATTCAAGATTTTGTGCAGTTATAACTATAGCAATCCTATTTGATTCATTTACATAGGGAAGGCTTAACATGGAACAGGAGAAACTTTTAGTGTTTTTAGTTACTTTTTGAATTGTCACAACCTATTTAGAATTACTATAGTTGTTATAGTATTATACTTGAATGTAATGATACAGAATAATCAATAATATAAAAATTAGTAGAGATGGAAATTTTCTTGTAAAATATTAGTTTGAATGTAAGCATTCAGCTATTAGCAATCAGCAGTCAGCAACTAAGAATAAAAGGGTTTGCTGAAAAAGTTTGTTTAAAGAGATAGAGAGTAATTTTTTGAAAAATAATTCTGAATCCCTTACCAAATTAGAGTAGATTAGATTATATAGCTTTTTTTAGACTAATGAGGTACACTTATTTTTTATTTCTATTCTCCATACCTATTCTCTAAAACCTAGAATTTTGTACCTTACCAGTATGGAAATTACTATATGTATGAAAATTTTATTTTTCAACTCACTAATCTAATTCTAGAAAATATTACCATGACACAAAAAGATGAAAGTACCGTTGATGTCAATTTTTTTAATACAATTCCTGGCAAAATACTGTCACACCTAATGGCTGTTTTGATAACTTTAGGTGGTGTTTGGTTGTTTCAAAATCGACCATTAAATTTTTCACAAACTATATCTTTAACTCCTGACCCAATTAACCTGGAAAGATATAAAAAAGAACAACCTATTAGTTATAGTGCTAATACTGTAGAAACAGAAAAAAAATTAGCTATTGAACAATTTAAAAAAAATGATATTCAAGCTGCCAAAAAAGCCATCGAATCTTTGCTAAATAGAGGTGCGTTTTTAGAGGCAAAAGAAACTCTCAATATTATTATAAATTCACCTAATAATAACAATAATATTGACTCCGATATCAATTTTTTATATGGTCGATTAGTTTGGGAGTTAGCTCAAGATGGAAATATGAACTATACTATAGATGAGGCTTTATATTTCTGGGAAAAAGCAGTATCTCAACGTCCTGATTCTATTCTTTATCAAAATGCTATAGGTTTTGTTTACTATACTAAAGGGGATTTGAAAAAAGCTTATGATGCTTGGTTAAAAGTATTAAAATTATCAGGAGAAAATTTACCAGAAACAGAAATATTACAGAATATTTCCGCTGAAGATATTACTATTCCAGAAGTTGAACAAAAAAATGCTCTTAATGCTTATGCCGGGATTGGATTAGTAATGATGAGATCTGCTCAAACTGCTCAAGGAAATGATCAAAGAGAACGCTGGTTAAGAGCGCTCCAATATCGGACAAAAGTAATGAGTGAAGCTGCCAGAGAATATCATATTCCTCAACTGCGGCAAAACTGGTTATGGTCGCGAGTGGCACTACGAGATTGGGATTTTCTGATGAGAACGGATTGGAATGTTTTGAGGACAAAAGGTAATAAAAAGTAGGGGAGTGGGGGAGTCGGGGAGTGGGGGAGTAATTTTTTTGCTCAACTATGTATGTATGCGCCTAAAATAGTAACTTTTCAATTGTTCCGGAACTGTGCATGGTTGAGCTGATTTTTCGGGAACCGTAAAACAGGTACTTTTTCCCTATCTAAAAAGGCTAAAACTTTAGAATGTTGATGGGAGCGAGATTTATTCACCAAGCCCTAGTTATGTGTAATATCATGTTCGGTTAAATAGTTACACTTTTAGACGAGGGAAGGCAGAAACAAGGCAGAAGGAAAAGAAAGTTTTCAAGGGAAAAGGTTTTTTTGTCACCCTCTTATCCGGACATAATATAAATCCTAATTAAATCAATATTCTCTAAATCAAAATCAATCCACTTTGAATCTCTAGTTCTGTCACCCCAAATACAATAGCAATTAAATCTCCACCCACAAAAATTCCTGTACCTTGACCCGTACTAACAGAAGCAGGTCCGAGAACAACTCCCTCACCACCAAATGCAAGAATCCTATCATTTTCTAAATTATTCAAATCAGTAATTATCGCATAATCACTACTACCAGCAAAACTATAAAACGCCACATTACTATTACCCAAAACAAAGGTATCAGTTCCTGCATTACCAGTCAAAAAGTCAATTTCATTTTCTCCAGACTCACGACCTGCACCAATAATAAAATCGTCACCCAAATTCCCAAAAATAGTATCATCATTCAGGTCTCCACTGAGAGTATCATTCCCCGCATCACCAAATATCGAATCATCATCTTTGCCACCAAATATTGAATCATCACCCGCTCCTCCACTCAACTCATCATTACCCAAATCTCCAAGGATAAAATCTAAATCCAAACCACCATCAACAATATCGCTACCTTTTCCCCCACGAATAGTATCGCTACCTAAATTACCTTCCAAACGGTCATTATCTTTGTTGCCCAAAATACTATCATTATCTTCATTGCCGAAAATAGTATCATTGCCATCGTTACCAAAGATAATATCGTTCCCGATCCCACCTGCTAAACTATCCCTATCTTCATTGCCGAAAATAGTATCATTACCAAAATTCCCAAAAATGCTATCACTGTCTATATTACCCAGGAGACTATCATCACCACCACCTCCATCTATTTCATCACTACCTTCATTTCCCTGGATAGTATCATTGCCTTCACCACCGTCCACAATATCACTATCCTCATTGCCCAGAATACTATCATTACCTTCTTGTCCATCAATAGTATCTATTCCGACATTGCCAAAAATGGTATCATCATCTATTCCCCCAAAAATACTATCACTCCCAGAATTACCAAACAGACTATCATTAGCTGCCTGACCATCAATAGTATCATTACCACCTAGACCAAAAACGGTATCGTTACTAAGACTACCTTGAATAAATTGAGAATTATTATTACCAATAATTGAACCGGGTGGAAATTTTCCATCGGGGAGAAAAGGAGGTTGAGTGGGAATATTTACACCATCTACAATGCTAGAACCATTAACATCAATTCTACTATTTTCTAAGGTGACAAAACCAGAAATTGCAATAGGTTGATTTGGTTGTAAATCTAATGCTATGGCATTAAATTCATCTAATAAATTAATAAAGTATATTTGACCGTTAGAATTGAGAATAAATTGATTATCATTAACTACAAAACCAACAGTTCCAGAGATAGTTTGTAGACCAACTATTGGTGCTGGCGGTATTATACCATTTTCATCAATTAGAATTGTATTAATTAGGTTAAGTCGGTTATCTTCTATGGTAATAAAACCTGTTAGTCTAACTAACTGACCAACTTCTAAACCTAAGATTGAAGTATTAAGTTCATTGATCAGGTCAACAAAGTAGTTTTGACCATTAGTTGCTGTCAGAATAAAAGTATCGTTACCTGTGATAGAAAATATTGTTCCTGCTATTTCTGTTAATGTTAATTCTAACTGGGAGCTAGTTCTAATAGTTGTCATTTCAGTTATCAGTTATCAGTTATCATAATTCAGAATCCAGAATCCAGAATTCAGAATTCCAGGATTCATAAACAATAAAGATTAAACTTTACCATAAAACCTACTTACTATTTTTATTAGCAGGATGTTTATTCTAGACATAAAATAAGAATCAACTGTGTCTAGATTTAGATATTATTTGAAAACCCTATAATCAGAATCCAGAATCCAGAATCCAGAATCCCAGGATTCATAAACAATAAAGATTAAACTTTACCACAAAACCTACTTACTATTTTTATTAGAGAAGATGTTTATTCTAGACATAAAACAAGAATCAACTGTGTCTAGATTTAGATATTATTTGAAAACCCTATAATTTTAGTTATTAATTATTAATTATTAATTATTAATTATTAATTATTAATTATTAATTATCAATTGACTGGGGAAAAGTATCAGGTTTGACCAAAAATTCAGCAATTCTGCGATTACGAATTACCTCCACTGCTAAACTTTCCCCTACTAAACTTTTTTCTACTTCTTGTTGAACTTCTGTTGGACTTGTTACAGTTACTCCCCCGACTTTATTAATGACATCTCCCTGACGTAAACCAGCCTTTTCTGCTGGAGAATTTTCTATAACTCGCTTAATTACCACACCTTGATTATGGTTAATTCTTATTTGTAATTGTCTATTAATTTCATTCTTGACTTCAGGAGTTAAATCAACCATAGAAATACCTAAAAATGGATGTTCTGCTTTCCCATGCAAAAATAATTCATCAGCAACTCTTTTTGCAGTTTCTATCGGAATCGCAAACCCTAATCCTTGGGCATTTGCTCTAATAGCTGTATTAATTCCAATTACTTCACCTTGAGCATTCAAAAGTGGCCCACCAGAGTTGCCTGGATTAATTGCTGCATCTGTCTGAATAAACCGGACTCGTTTATCCGCAACACCTACTTGGGAACTGGTACGATCTATAGCACTAATAATTCCCACTGTTACAGTATTATCCAAACCCAGAGGATTGCCAATAGCGATCGCCCATTGTCCGGGAATTAATTCTTCTGAGTTGCCAATGGGCACCTCTGGTAAATCTGTGGCCTCAATTTTAATTACTGCTATATCGGTTAGTGAGTCCACCGCTTTGACCATACCATCAAATTCCCGGCCATCTTTTAATGTCACTTTAACTGTATCTGCTCCATCAACTACATGAGCATTGGTAATTAAACGACCATCAGAACTAATAATTATCCCAGATCCTGTACCACGCTTAATTTTTTCTTCTGGAACAGGCAAATTTTCCCCAAAGAAACGTTTCAAGAGAGGATTATTTAAAGCTTCTGGAACTTGAGTTGTTAACTTTTTAGATGCATCAATACGGACGACTGATGGACCTACTTTTTTCACTGCTTTGGCAATAAAATTATAGTTGGTAGAAGAAGCTAGGCCATCTGCAAAAGTTGGAGTAGATGCTTGTGTTCGTTCTTTGACTACAGGTATTACATCAGGGTCTATAGTCAATTTTTTAGCTGTGACATAATGATGACCCAACCATCCTGTGGCACTACCAATGGACAATAGAGAGAAATATAAGGTTAATTGTTTTAAAGATAAAGTCATTTGTTTTTTCGGCTTGAAATTAAATTTTAATAAGACTTAGGCAGAAACTAGATTTATTGGCGGAAATTTCGTCATTTAAAAAACAATAAACCTTTGGCAAAAGTAAAAGTAAAACATTTTTTTTTCATAAATTTTTCGAGAAAATTTCTTACTAATACTCTATTTCTTATTGGTTATTCTCAACTTCAGCAAAAAGTCTAATAATCAAAGAAATAAATCTGGTTTCTTGTTTGGGTCTGTTTCTGTTTAAGTTAAATTAGTCCCTAATAGACTGACACATTAATGGTGCAATAAGTGTAGGCCCTTGTTGTTCCCGTTAGGGTTGCGCAGCATGGGACGTAGCTTGCTTCTGTGCAGGAGTAACCCAACAATAATCTTTCTCCCCTACTTCTTAATGCACAGTTTTAGCTGTGTCGTCCACTAGAGCAAGGACATCATATAAAACATTCATAGTTTGGTCTACCCGTAAAAAACTTTTATCAAAATAATTTGGCTGAACTAATTTTTTTTAGGGTTATTATACTTCTACATAATCAGATAGATACTTTCTGGGAAATATAGATAAAATTTATTAGTCTATTTGAAAAAAAAACTATTTAGTTAGGTATAATTCAGGAGCAAAGAAGAACAGGAAAAAATTTAAAAAATTTTAAGTTTATCAGCCAAATTAATTACATATTCTGTTGACCAAAAAATAAGGTCTCAAACTTTTGGCTTTAGCCAAAGGTAATGATAACTGATAACTGCAATGACCCTCTTTTCCCTGTTCCTTGTTCCCTATAATTCAATACAGTTCAGATACTATTACTATGTAAGCATTTCCTACGGAATGCTGCGCAAACAGCTATTAACCTTCAAAATCATGTCTAAACTTTAAAATGGCTTTAAATGAACATAAGCTTTAAAGTCGGCTTTGATCGTAAGATTCAATTTACTTCAACACAGTCAAGCTTTGATCTCAAACTAAAATAAATACCTGAGTGCTAAATGCTTAAGTTACCATAAATTTGCTATATTAAAATTTGATATCTTTCTTTTTACTCATAACTGAGATGACAGTCTTATTGCTGAATTTCGCAGTTCCTTGCGTTGAATAGGGTAACAATAATAAAGTTTTAGATTATGCCGAATATTATTACCAAAAATCAGAAACAACAATTAATACCAATAAAACCAAAAAATAAAATCTTAAATCAGCTATTTTCTCTTGATATAATTGCTCCTGTAATTTTAGGAATTATTGTATTACTTACATGGGAAGTTTTAGTGCGGGTGATGAATATTCCTCCTTATTTATTGCCAGGACCAATATTAGTAATTAAGACAATGATTCAGGAATGGAACTCATTATCTACATCTTTGCTAATTACTATTAGAATTACAGTGGTTGCTTTAGCAGTAGCAGTAACTTCTGGGGTATTAATTTCTATGTTATTTGCTCAGAATAAATTGATTGAAAGAAGTTTATTTCCTTATGCAGTAATTTTGCAAACTACTCCTATTGTAGCGATCGCTCCTTTAATTATTATTTGGCTCAGAGATAATACTTTTGCTGCATTAATTCTTTGTGCTTGGATTGTCGCATTTTTTCCAATTATTTCTAATACAACTTTGGGATTAAATAGTGTTGATAAAAATTTAAGCGATATGTTTAAATTATATGGAGCTTCTCGTTGGCAAACTCTAATTTATTTGAGATTTCCTAGTGCTTTACCTTATTTTTTAGGAGGGTTAAAAATTAGTGGTGGTTTAGCATTAATTGGGGCAGTTGTTGCTGAGTTTGTTGCAGGTACAGGAGGTTCTCGTTCTGGCATTGCTTATCAGATTTTAATGTCGAGTTATAATTTGCAAATACCAAGAATGTTTGCTGCTTTATTTTTAACAACTGGTTTAGGAATCGTTATTTTTGTTTTGTTTACATTTTTGTCACATTTTCTATTGAAAGATTGGCATGAAAGTGCTGTCAAAAAAGATGGATAATCAGCTTTTTCAGTTATCAGTTATCAGCAAAACTTGTATAGCTATTCAGAAATCCTTCATGAAAAAAAATCGCAAATTCTCAGGAAGTATATCCTCAAGTTGGTGGGCGGTTAGTAGATATGTGATTAGTTCAGCAATAAAGCCATGAACAATTATTAATTATTCGGTAATCTTAACACGATATACACCAGATAGTAGGTTCTACTCAACCTGTTGAAAAATCTTAAAAATTCAGCTAGTAAAAACAATGGTATATAGAACTCAAGCAGAAGATACAAAAATTGAAGCCGAACTAATATTTTTTAACCTGATAAGCAACCTCTCTATTGAAACGAGAATAATGCAAGCTCACAGAGCATCTATTCAGTCACAACAAATATGGTGGAATTTATGTAAACAGGACAATAATATCACTAATACACAACTAAAAAGAAAGTAAATAAACTTAAAACTTGGGAAAGAGTATTGTGCAATAAATAAACTTGTTGATATAGATTTTATGGTTGCTTCTGAAATAGATTTAGCCGTAACCCTTGGTTAAATATTCGATAATTTGAATATCCTTTACTATTTAGGGGGTGGTCTTGCTAGTTCTTTATGGGGAGAACGGAGGCAAACAGCAGATGCTGATATTGTAGTTATTTTAGAACCAGAAAAAGTACAATAATTAATAGCAGTTTTATCAAGAGAATTTTATGTAAGCGAGATTGTTATAGATGATGTTATGAGGGTTCGTACTAATAGCTTTAATGTTATTCACACAGCATCAGTTATCAAGGCTGATATTTATCCTATTAACCATAATAATGATTTTGACTTGTCAGCAATGTCACACCGGAAACAAGTACAACTATTTTCTACAAATAACACTATCTATATCGCTTCTGCTGAAGATATAATTTTGCAGAAATTAAGGTTGTATAAACTTACCAAAAATCAATCCGAGAAACAATGGCGTGATATTTTGGGTGTTCTTAAACCTAAGAGGAATGAACTGAATTATATAACTACCTGAAGCACTGGAGTAATCAACTTAACGTCTCCCCAGAGCTAGAAAAAGCTATCGATCAAATAACACTACCTGAATAGTTAGCTCATATCAACTTTTGTAACACAGCCTTCGTTTGCTGTAACAACCTGGAAGATTGTGTTATCAAAATTTACTATTATCCATTACAGCTACAGCTTAACTTTTGTAACACAGCCTTCGTTTGCTGTAACAACCTGGAAGATTGTGTTACCAAAATTTACTATTATCCATTCTCAAATTAAACGGTAAACGAGTATAAATCCCATAAGGATCGTTCATCGCTCTCAAACTAGCTAACTCCTCCTGCAATTTTTTAAATTCTGCCGTTAACGGATCCATAGAATTATGAGAAATATCGACTTCCACACCAGAAAGACTGCGGAAAATCTTTTGCTCTAAACTAGAAGACTTGGGATATTCCTCTACTGTCCAACTATCTCCCAGTTCTGCTTTTTCGGCAGCAATTTTAATCGCAGTTTCGATTCCACCAATTTCATCTACTAAACCTAACTTTTGAGCATTAGCACCAGACCAAACTCTACCTTGAGCAATTTCTGCTACTTTTGTCTTTGATAAATTACGACCAGTGGCGACATTGGTAATAAACCGCTCGTAAATCGCATCCACCATCTTTTGAATCAAAGTTAACTCTGCTTCCGTTTTCGGACGAGAAGTAGTATTCAAATCGGCAAACTTTCCAACTTTTACCACATCCCAAGTAATACCATTTTCATTAGCTAGTTCCTGTACATTAAACAATACACCAAACACCCCGATGGAACCAGTAATAGTATTTGTTTGCGCAATTATTTGGTCTGCATTCATCGAAATCCAATATCCACCAGAAGCAGCTACATTACCCATAGAAACAATGACAGGTTTTGATTCACTAATTAATTTCACTTCCCTACCAATAACTTCTGATGCTGAAGCACTGCCTCCCGGACTATTGACTCGCAATACCACTGCCTTAACATCTTCATCAAATCGTAGTTTTCGTAATTCCTGCCCTAGGCGATCGCCTCCTATCTGTCTAGCACTACCAATACCATTAACTATTTCTCCTTCAGCATAAACTACGGCAATCTTATTGTTACTTTTAAGGTCTCTACTGAGAGTTTCGGTAACTCTTGGTACATTGCTATAGTTAGCGAGACTGATTTGGGTGAAAGTTTTGTCATCCTTTTTTTTCCCAGTTATTTCTTTAAATTTTGTCAGTACCTCATCGTGGTAAGCTACTCTATCTACCAACTTATTTTCTAAACTGGTATTTGCCAGCAAGATACCCTGATTATTAGTGATCGCCTGTAACTTTTGTTGTGTTAAATTACGACTTTTAGCAATTGTTTGTAAATATTGACTCCAAATATTCTGTAAGAGTTGGAGAGTTTGTTGTCGGTTTTCTGGACTCATTTTTTCTAGGGTATAAGGTTCAACCGCAGACTTATATTTACCCACCCTCGTTACCTGAACTCCGATGCCAAATTTATCGAACGCTCCAGTCAAGAATGTAATCTCAGAGCTTAAACCATTAAATTCTACAACACCTAAAGGATGAATCAAAATTTCATCAGCGACAGAAGCTAGATAATATTCTCTTTCGGTCCAGTCCATATCATAAGCAATAATCGTTTTGCCAGTTTCTCCAAACCGTTCCAGTGCTTGACGCACCTCTTGTAGATTTGCTAACCCCATTGCTCCTGGAGTATTACTACCTTTAATATAAATCCCGATTATTTTGTCATCTTTAGCAGCAGCATCTAAGGAATTAATTACTTTGCGAAGGGTAATAGTTGTAAATTCATTACTCGATAAAGCTTCTTGGAGTGCTTCCCCAGTCGAAGAAACAGGCCGAGTATCTGTAATACTTGTAGCCAAGTCAAAGACCAAAATTGATTTATCTTTAACTTGTGGACCTATATCTTTAGCTTTGCTGGCGATAGAAACAACTAAAAATATTAATCCGCTAAATCCAAAGCCGATCGTTAGACTAATTCCTAGTATGCTGCCAACTATACTAGCAAAAGTATATTTTAAAAAATCTTTCATATTTTTATAGGTGGGAGTTGATTCTTGAGAAATTAACTATTTAGTATTAGTTCATTATTACCTATGATTTTAATGAGAAGTAAAAAAATAGGTAGGGATGTTCCATAGAACGTCCTTACCGGGTTATCATTTTATTGACCTAAAAATGCTGTATTTTACACAATTTTATTGTCAGGGTTTGGTCTGTAAACCAAAAGAAAAATGGGATTTGTAGAGCAAACTGCTAATAGGAGATTGTCAAATGGAAATAGAGAAATA
Source organism: Okeania sp. (assembly GCF_035285525.1). Classification (GTDB taxonomy): domain Bacteria; phylum Cyanobacteriota; class Cyanobacteriia; order Cyanobacteriales; family Microcoleaceae; genus Trichodesmium. Next base: position 33,545 of record NZ_JAYKGW010000065.1, read on the forward strand.
TAGAAAACTAATTAGGGCTTGCTGAAAAAGTCTGAAAAATTTGATATATAAAGGAAAGGTAAGTACCTTTTTAGGTAAGGAGGATATTTTTGGGAAGAGTTGGGAACAAAATTACCCCCCATCACCCCATCACCCTATCACCCCATCTCCTTAAAAATACTTTTTCAGCAAACCCTAATCAGGGCTGGCTAATTAAATATAAAAGCATTTACTGGTAAAGGTTTTAGGCTTTTGAGATCGTGAAAAAGTACCAGATTTTCACCTTATATTATCAGAGTGAAAAAGTGAGTATCTGGGTAAGACTTGGGTAGAGGATAATTTTTACAAGTACATCCTCACTCAACTCCTGATTCCTCTTAACTTCCCCTCCACGGTCGGGGTTAGGGGTGGGTTTACTCCCTACTCCCTACTCCCTACCTTCACAACCAGACTTTTTCAGCAAACCCTAATTAGACATGATATAAAATAGGATTATTGCAAGAGAGTGCTACTATTAAAACAACTAACTTAATTTATAAAGTCTAAAATATTATGCTCCAATATCTTGTCGCCTTAATAGCAACTGCAATTGTTGGTTATACAGTTAATTCCTCTATAAAAGTTATTGGTCAAGGGGATGAAGCTCTAGTCGAACGCTTAGGTAAATATAGGCGTACTCTTAGACCAGGACTGCGCTTAGTCTTACCCTTGGTAGAAAAAATAGCTTATGTTGATACAATTCGTGAACGGGTTTTGGATATTCCCCCTCAGTCAGTTATTACTAACGATAATTTAACTATAGAGGTAGATGCAGTAGTTTACTGGCAAATCATGGAAATGGAAAGAGCGTATTATGCAATTGAAGATGTACAAAATGCCATTAATAATATTGTTTTAACTTCTCTCCGTTCTGAAATTGCTAGCTTACCTATGCAAGAAGTTTTGTCTACAAAAGACCAAATTGATAAAGCTTTACTGAAGAAGCTAGATAACGCAACTGCTAGTTGGGGAATAAAAATAATTCGTGTGGAGATTCAAAATATCATTTATCCTGAAAAAGTGAAAGCAGCAATGGAGTCGCAAAGGGTAGCTTTAAGTGAAAAACAAGCAAAGATTGAACAAGCAGAAGGTGAGAAGCAAGCTGCTATTGCGAGAGCTAGAGGACAAGCAGAGTCTATAGAACTTCTTGCTAAAACTTTAAATTTGCGTCCAGACAGTCCTGAGTTTTTGCAGTTTCTAATTGCTGAGAGATATTTAGAAACTAATCAGAAATTAAGTGAAAGTACCAATTCTAAGGTATTATTTATGCACCCGAAAGCTATGTCAGAAGGATTAAGTGAACTGATAGGAGAAGTTCCTGAGTATTCTGAAATAAAGCTCAAAAAACATGATTAGTAAGGAAGGGAAAGGGTATAGGGAACAGGGAACGGGTGCAATAAGCATAGGTTTCGTTGAGGTTAGGGCGGGTTTACATAAGTCTGAGAGTCAGCAGGGAAATCTCTGTTCAAACCCGCCCCTACAGCATTTTTTATCAACAGTAGGGGCGGGTTTCTCAGTTAAATTAACAACTCATCTAATTTTTAGATAAACCCGCCCCCAATGATATGATATAAACCAAGTAGGGGCGGGTTTCTCAGTTAAA
>NZ_JAYKGW010000066.1:0-12153 GCF_035285525.1 Okeania sp.
CTGGGGTGCTTTAACAAATGATAACATTTTATTAAATCCAGCTCTATAGAAAAATTCTTGAATGTTTTGATGGCTTTTTAGTAGAAATAATTAGTTGAACAAAAAGTCATGTGTATAAACGAAAGACACCAGTTAACATTTATCATATCAGATTTTTGGTAAAAATGCAAGGGGCTTTTTTTGAGGCGCGTTTTTTTTCTGGTAGCTCTCAGAGGATGAAAATGTTGATGTTTACCTGCTGCTATGAGGTTGATTGATATATTTGATCGGGATTAGATAAATAACTGGCTGGGGATGCTTTAACAAATGATAATATTTTATTGAACATGGCTCTATAGAGAAGTTATTGAATTGAATATATACAGTTAAAACATTTCCTGAAGCACTCCACCCAAGGAGACGAGGGGTGAAAATTTCCTACTCTTGCACATCCCGTTAATTCATTTTATGAAGCTTCCGACTAGAGAGGAGGTGAATGGTGAAAAATTTCAATTATTTCTCTGTAGGCAATAGTTAAAACATTTTCTGAAGCATCCCAAAGGAGAAGGCGAGTGGTGAAAATTTCCTACTGTTGCGCATGGGGTTAACACATTTTATTAGGAACCCTAGCATAAAGGATGGATAGTTAACGAAGCACAACACACCAACCAAAACATCTGCGATCAAAATATCTCGCAGAGATGGTGCGTTAATGAAATGTAACGCACCCTATAAAGATAACTACAAAATAGCTAACAACTTAATCCGTATATCCGTGGCATAATCCGTGTGAGCTAAATTAAAGCAGCCATTTTCACATCATTAGTTGCCAACAACTCCTGTAACTCATCAGAATCTACAGTCTCCTTATCCACCAACATTTCCGCCAACTTATCCAAAACATGACGGTTGCCTTCCAAAACTTCCTTCGCCCGACGATAAGCTTGGTCTACCAAATTACGCACCTCATCGTCAATAGCAGCAGCAGTTTCCTCAGAAAAATCTCGCTCAGACATAATATCCCTTCCTAAGAACATATTACCATTCTGACGACCAAGAGCCACAGGACCCAAGCGATCGCTCATGCCAAACCGAGTCACCATTTGACGAGCAACACGAGCCACCTGCTGTAAATCATTAGAAGCACCAGTAGTCACCTCTTCATCACCAAAAACAATTTCCTCAGCTAAACGACCACCCAAAGCAACCGCCATTTGATTTTGGAGATAAGCACGGGAATACAAACCAGAATCCATCCGGTCTTCACTAGGAGTAAACCAAGTTAAACCACCAGCACCCCCACGAGGAATAATACTAATTTTCTGTACTGGGTCATAATCAGGCATTAACGCTCCGACCAAAGCATGACCAGCTTCGTGATATGCTACTAATTCCTTACGCTTCTCACTCATTACTCGGTCTTTCTTCTCTGGACCAGCTAATACTCGGTCAATAGCATCATTAACTTCGTCCATAGAAATTTCTGTTAAGTTGCGACGAGCTGCTAAAATAGCAGATTCATTTAATAGATTAGATAAATCTGCTCCAGTAAATCCAGGAGTCCGACGGGCAATTTTTTCTAAGTCCACATCTTTAGAAAGACTCTTACCACGAGCATGAACGTTGAGAATTTCTAGACGGCCTGCATAGTCAGGGCGGTCTACTACTACTTGACGGTCAAAACGGCCAGGACGTAGGAGGGCAGCATCTAAAACATCTGGACGGTTAGTTGCAGCTATAATAATGATACCTGTGTTGCCTTCAAAACCATCCATTTCGGTGAGTAACTGGTTAAGAGTTTGTTCTCTTTCGTCGTTACCACCTCCTAAACCAGCGCCCCTTTGACGACCTACTGCATCTATTTCATCTATAAATACGATACAGGGAGCGTTAGATTTGGCTTGTTCAAATAGGTCTCGAACCCTAGAAGCACCAACACCTACGAACATTTCGACAAATTCTGAACCGGAGATGGAGAAGAATGGTACTCCTGCTTCTCCAGCAACAGCTTTAGCTAATAAAGTTTTACCTGTTCCGGGTGGTCCGACTAATAGTACGCCTTTTGGTATTTTGGCTCCTACTGCTGTGAAGCGATCAGCGTTTTTCAGGAAGTCCACTACTTCGGTTAGTTCTAGTTTTGCTTGCTCGATTCCTGCTACGTCGCTAAAGGTGACTTGGGTTTGAGGTTCCATTTGGACTCTAGCTTTGGATTTGCCAAAGTTCATTGCTTGGCTACCTGGTCCACTTTGAGCACGACGTAGTAGGAAGAATAATCCTACTAATAATAGGACGGGGAAGAATAGGCTACTTAATGCTCTAACCCAGAAACCTTCTTCGTTTTGGGGCAGTACGGAAATATCTACTCTGTTTTGAGTGAGGATGTTAATTAGATCTGGGTCATTGGGTAGATTGACTCGGAAGATAGTTCCGTCTGCTGCTTTGACTCTAGCTACTGTCCGGTCAGCGCTTATACTTACTTTATCTACGTTTTTGTTTTCTATTTGTTGAATGAATTGACTGTATTTCCAGGTTTCACGAGTTTGGGGTTGTTGATCGAAGAATGCTGTTGCTAGGGCGATGACTACTATTGCTAGTAGGGCGTATAGACCAGCGTTTCTCCATTTTTTATTGTTCACTAGGGGTTGCTCCTTTTAATCTTTTATGGTAAAGGGACTATAGTTATTAATCCTTATATATTAACTTATGTTAACTTGCTTCTCATTATGTTATCACAGTTTTAGCGCTAATTAAAAATCAGGAGTCAGGAGTCAGAATTTTCAAGGTTTTTAGCTCAAGTTAACTATTATAAAACTTATTACATCAGGACTTACGCAGTAAGGCTATACCTAGTATGGGATAATGACCATTAAGCTCTACAGATGGTGTATGATTTTGTTATTTGTGTAAGTCTTGTACATCCTATTTTGGATTGCTATATAAGTGAAGTCAAAAGTTAAAATTTAGAATCTTTACTTCGACTTCTATAACTCGTAATTGATAACTTTAGAGTTAACTTGATAGATATCACAAATATTTGTAGTTTCAAATTTTAAATATGAAATAATTTCCCGAACTACTCTGTCATCTTTATAGAAGTGAAAGTCAAAAGTTAGAGTCTTTGCTTCGACTGCCATTTGAGAATTCAAAAGTTAAAAGTCAAAATGCAAAAGTTAGAATTTTGGCTTTGACTGTTATTACTGATAACTGAAAAAGCTGATAATTGAAAAAGCTGAGAACTGAAATGAATAATTTGAATTATCTAGAAACTTCAGGATGGCTAAGGTCATTAAAAGAGGGAAAGTCAATAGATTATAATTATAGTCCTTTGCCTTGGTATTCTTATCCTGCCATTGAATTTATTGAGGATAAATTAAAGGGTGATTTTCGAGTATTTTAATATGGGAGCGGACAATCAACTTTATGGTATGCTCGGAGAGTTAAAGAGGTAATTTCTGTAGAACATAACTCTGATTATTTTATGGGAGTTTCTACTTCTATTCCTAATAATGTCAAGCTGGTTTTGAAAGAAGATAGGCAAAAATATGTTGAGGAAATAAGTAATTATGATGATGGTTATTTTGATGTAATTATTATTGATGGAATTGAGAGAGTTAAATGTGCTGAAGTATGTGGAAATAACCTCTCTAAATCTGGCTGGATAGTTTTTGATAATTCTGATAGAGAGGAAAATAATATAGCAATACTTTTTTGGCAAAGTCAAGGGTTTAAACGGATAGATTTTTATGGTTTAGTTGCTTCTCAAAGATATAAAACTTGTACTTCAGTTTTTTTTTCAAAGAGATGATTTTTGATCTGATTTAAAATTCCCAAGTCAAAAAAGGTCTTGTTTGAGTATTTCTCTTGGTCAAGGTGAGGCAATAGCTAGAAGAAATAATCAAAATGAAGGTAGTAAAAATAATCAAGTTTTGGCTTGTTACGAAGCTATTAAAAGTCAACCTGATTCTGCTGAAGTTTACCAGAAATTAGGGGATGTTTATTACTCTCAAGGTGAAATTGAAAAGTCTATTCGTTCTTACCAGAAAGCTATAGAATTACAACCTGATTTGGCAATACTTTATGGAAAGTTAGGCAAGTTTTATTCCCAAAAAGGTTAACTATGACAGGCGATCGCTTGCTTTAAAAAAGTTATTAATCTTGAACGAAATTCGCCAGATATATATTGGAGTATTAGTCAGATTTTACAGCAACAAGGTAAGTTATCTGAGGCTGAGGTTTATCAGGAAAAAGCATTAGAAATTAAACCCGATATAATTACAAAATCTTATGCTTTGAATCAGCTTGATTTTAAACTTACTCGTTACCTAGCTTGGGAAAATGGATTTTTTATTGAAGTTGGTGCAAATGATGGAATAAGTTAAAGCAACACTTTATATTTTGAGAAGTATAAAAACTGGCAAGGTATTTTGATTGAAGCAATACCGGAGTTGGCGGAAAAATGTAGAGTTAATCGCTCTAAGGTGGAAAATTATGCTTTAGTTTCTTTTAATTATGGTCAGGATTATATATAAAAATGCACTATTGTAATTTGATGTCTTTTGTTGATGGAGCGATGAATTCGGAGGAGGAAAAAAGATTTCATTTACAAAGGGGATGTCAGGTTCAAAATATTAGTAATAGTTATGAAATAAGTGTTCCAACAATGACGTTAACTGGGATTTTTGACAAGTATGGAGTTAAAAATATAGATTTGTTTTCGGTGAAGTTCTCTCCCGTTAAATCGAAGATTATAACGGGAGTTTCTAAAACAGAGATGATTGAATCCAAGTTTCAGAAGTTTCTTGCTTCACAGGCTGACTAATGTCTAAGCCTCCACAAGCAGACAAGATGATACCCACCTCGTTTAATGCTTTATTTAATATGTTAATTGCAGCGTTCTCGTCTCTATCTAAAACCGTTTTACACTTAGGGCAAGAATGAGTTCTAACTGACAAAGATTTAGGTACTTTTTGACCACAATTACTACAATTTTGTGACGTATTTTGAGGGTTGACTTTGATAAAATGAACACCGCGTTTTACCGCTACTGCATTCAATTTTTCCAGAAAAGTCCCCCAGGCTACATCATAAATTGATTTTGATAATTTAGTATTTCTAGCTAAACCTTTAATATTAAGTTCTTCTACAGCAATTAAATCATACTCTTTAACTAATTTATGAGCAGTTTTATAGTGGAAATTTTCTCTTTGTCTAGCAATATGTTGATGCAATCTAGCTATTTTATTTTGTGCTTTTTTCCAGTTATTAGAACCAATTTCTTTTCTAGCTGCTTTACTTTGTTTTCTAGCTAAATTAGATTGGGCTTTTCTATAGAAATTTGGCACAGAAACAGTTTCTCCAATATTAGTAGTTAAAAACTCTTTTAAGCCTACATCAATACCTATCGCAGTTTTCATATTATCTTTAGGAATTAGACTGGGAACTGACTTATCTTCCAAACTAAAACTGACATAATAGCCATCAGCTTTTTTGATTATAGTTGCAGTTTTCATAGTAAATCCATCTGGAATTGGTCTATGAACTATTACTGGAATAGCACCAAATCTGCTAATAATAATTTGCTTACCATCAAATTTCACTGCTGCTTTAGGATGATTGACCCTACTAAAGCTTAATGACCTTAGTTTGCCAGACTTTTTAAACCTTGGTCTACCAAATCTTTTACCTGTTTTGTCAGGAATTAACCAACGTTTCCAAGCTTTATCTAGTCTTTGTAGATTAATTTGTTGAACTTCAGAGTAAATTTCTTTATACTCAGGAAATAATTGTTTTGTTTCTTTAAGTGCTGATTGCTGAAAATAATAATCTGGTCTACAAGGAATCTTGCCAATAGGACATGAAATTGTTGAGCATCGGTCTATTTGACATCTAGTTCTATTTAACCAATCTAATCTTTGAGAAAGGGCATAATTCCAATGTCTCCTCAAAAGTTCTAACCAATTATCTATCTTAGTCTTAGCTATTTGTTTTGGATTTGGTTTGATTTTGTAACAATGGCTTATTATCATTTCTTTGCTCTTTCGACCAGAACTATATTATAATAGTTTGTGTAGAATTTGTCTATACACAATGAAGAAAACAGGATTAAATATACGAATAAGTCAGAACAGATTAAATAAGCTGAGATTATATGCAGCAGAAAATGAAAAAACGATGACCCAAGTAATAAGTGATTTTATAGATTCACTGAGACTTAAAGACAAGAAATCAGAAGAAAAACATCAATCGACACCTATTTAATTTGCAGCTCGGCAATTCCCATCCCGTTAAATCGGAGATTATAACGGGATACCCCTTGCCGAATCTAGTTGGATATTGAAGGTTTTGAATTAAATGTTTTGCAAGGTATTAATTTTGATAAATATCAACCAAAATTTATGTTGATAGAGGTACGTTATGGAGATAGAAAAGCTATTGATTATTTTTTAAGACCTTTATTTCAATCTATTGCGGTGTTTTATAATAACTAATAACTGAATTTTAACCATTTTAGTTCAGACATAATAACTGATAACTAATAACTGAACTTTAAGCCTTTTGGTTCAGCAATAAAAACTGATAACTAATAACTGAAAGTTAACTCATAACTCAAATGACTCAATTTCAATTAACAACTCCTGTAGTTCTAATTATATTTAATCGACCAGATACAACAGAAAAAGTATTTCAGATAATTCGTCAAGTAAAACCTCCTCAATTATTTGCAATAGCTGATGCTCCTCGTATTAATAAATCAGGAGAATTTGAGAAATGTATGGCAGCAAGAAAGATAATTAATCAAGTTGATTGGAAGTGCGAAGTTTTAACTAATTATGCTGAGATAAACTTAACTGGTAAAAGAAGAATTCCTAGTGGCTTGAACTGGGTTTTTAGTATGGTTGAATCAGCAATTATATTAGAGGATGACTGTTTACCACATCTGACTTTTTTTCAGTTTTGCCAAGAATTATTAGATAGATATCGTCATAATAAAAAAGTAATGGCGATATCTGGAGATAATTTTTTGTTTGGTCAAAAATATATAGAATCTAGTTATTATTTTTCTCATTATTTTCATGGTTGGGGTTGGGCAACTTGGCGACGAGCATGGCAAAATTTTGACGATAAATTGACATTATGGCCTCAATTACGAGATAGTAATAGGTTAAATAATATTCTCTCAAATACTCAGGCAGTTAAATATTGGTCAAACATTTTTGCTAAGTGCTATGAAAATTATTTAGCTTGGGATTATGCTTGGTTATTTGCTGGTTGGAGTCGTAATAAATTAACAATTATTCCTCGGATAAATTTAGTTTCTAATATTGGTTTTAGCCCAACTGCTACTCATACTAAAGATGTGAATAGTAAGTTTGCTAATATGTCTGTGGAGGAAATGATTTTTCCAATGAATCATCCTGATTCTATTATTCGTAATATTCAAGCTGACAAATTTACAGAAAAAATCATGTTTAGTGGTAGTTTAGAAGTTCAAAATATTCATTGTAAAGTTTGTGGTTCGGTATCTTATAATTTTGATACTGCTAAAGTTTTGAATAAATATAATGTTGATTATTTTCAATGTTCTAATTGTGGGTTTATACAAACGGAAAATCCTTTTTGGTTAGATGAAGCTTATCAGCAGGCGATCGCTAGTAGTGATGTAGGTTTGGTGTCTAGAAATCAGAATTTTTCTTTGATTACGGAAAATTTGATTCTTAATTTTTTTGATGCTGATGATAAGTTTTTGGATTATGGTTGTGGATATGGTTTATTTGTCAGGATGATGCGGGATTTGGGATTGGATTTTTATGGATATGATAGGTATTGTGAAAATATTTTTTATGAAGGATGGGAAGGGGGAATAAATGGGGAGGAAAAATATGAGTTAGTGACTGCTTTTGAGGTGTTTGAACATTTTATAAATCCTCTGGTAGAGATTGAGAGGATATTGCAAAAAACGAGAAATATTTTGTTTAGTACGAAGTTATTGCCCTCGGATAATCCTGGTGTTAATGATTGGTGGTATTATGCTTTGGAGGAAGGTCAGCATATTTCTATTTTTACTAGAAAAGCTTTATCTTTTATTGCTCAAAAGTTTAAACTTAATTTATGTTCGGATGGAGAATCTCTACATCTATTAACTGAGAAAAGTTTATCAAGTTCTGAGTTTTTCAGCATATTTAGGGTGGGTAGATATAAGCCTGAGAAAAGGAAGGAATCTTTAACGAGATTAGACCATGAAAAGGTGACTGAAAGAAAATCGAAAACTCAGCAGCAGTTAACTGAGGTAGGTTATAAAAATATTACAGAAAGAAAATTGAAAACTCAGCAGGAAATAACTGAGCTAGGCTATGAAAAATTTACAGAAAGAAAAGGAAAACCTCGGCAGCAACTAACCGAATTAGACTATGAAAATATTGCAGAAAAGAAACTAAAAAATCAGCAGCAACTAACCGAATTAGACTATGAAAATATTCCTGAAATAAAAGGAAGAGCTAGGCAGGAAATAACTGAAGTAGATTATGAAAATCTAGCAGAAAGAAAAGGAATATCTAGGCAGGAAATAACAGAGATAGACTATGAAAATATTGCAGAAAAGAAACTAAAAAATCAGCAGCAACTAACCGAATTAGACTATGAAAATATTCCTGAAATAAAAGGAAGAGCTAGGCAGGAAATAACTGAGCTATACTATAAAAATTTTACAGAAAAGAAACTAAAAAATCAGCAGCAATTAGATTTCAAGGTTCTGATTGATGGTGTATTTTTCCAAATCAATAATACGGGTATTGCTCGTGTCTGGAAGTCTTTGTTGGAAGTATGGTCAAAAGATAGTTTTGGGAAAAATATTTTAGTGCTTGACAGATTAAAAACTGCCCCGAAAATTCCTGGCATAAACTATCGTGTTATCCCTGGATATAACTACGGTAAAATCAATGAAGACCGTCAAATGTTACAACAAATATGTGATGAAGAAAATGCCGATATTTTTATTTCTACTTATTACACAACACCTATTTCAACGCCATATATATTTATGGCTTATGATATGATTCCAGAAGTTTTAGCTAAAAGTCTTGATAACCCTTCATGGCAAGAAAAACATCGTGGTATTAAACAGGCAATTTCTTATATTTCAATTTCTGAAAATACGACTCGCGATTTAGTAAAATATTTCCCTCAAATATCTGGAAATTCTATTAAGGTTGCTCATTGTGGAATTGAATCTAAGTTTTCTAGAGCGACTCCTCAAGAAGTTGCTAATTTTAAACAAAAATATCAGATTAATTATCCATACTTTCTGATAGTTGGTGAGAGAATAGGTTGGCTTGGTTATAAGAATACTATTTTATTTTTTCAAGCTTTTTATAAATTGGTAAATTCTTCAGAATTTGAGATTGTTTGTATTGGGGGAAGTAAAAAATTAGAGCCACAGTTAAGCAAATATATTTCTGGTAGTAAAATTCATTTATTGCAAGTAAGTGATGAAGAATTAAAGTCGGCTTATTCAGGAGCGATCGCTTTAATTTATCCTTCTAAGTATGAGGGTTTTGGATTGCCTATTTTGGAAGGAATGGCTTGTGGTTGTCCGGTTATTACTTGTAAAAATTCTTCGATTCCTGAAGTGGGAGGAAATGCAGTTTTATATATAGATGATAATGATGTTAATGGGTTAGTAAATGCTTTGGGTGAGGTGCAAAAACCTGAAGTTCGGCAAAGGTTGATTGCTGTTGGTTTAGCACAAGCTAAAAAGTTTTCTTGGTCGCGAATGGCTAAGATTATGACTGATGTATTTATTCAGACTTTTAATCAAATTAAAGAAAAGGAATTATCTGCTATTCAAAATAGTAAAAATTCAGATGAAATTACTTTTCAGATAAATCAAGGGCAGTTAAAAATGCAGGTTAAAGAAAAGGAATTATCTGCTCTGGAAGATAGGAAAAATTCAGATAAAATTCCTTTTCCAATAAATCAAGAGCAGTTAGAAATGCAGGTTGAAGAAAAGGAATTGTTTGCTATTCAAGATAATAAAAATTCAGAAGAAATTCCTTTTCAGATAAATCAAGAGCAGTTAAAAATGCAGGTTGAAGAAAAGGAATTATCTGCTGCGGAATATAGGAAAAATTCAGATGAAATTATATTTCAAATAAATAAAGAATTATCTGCTGTGGAAGATAGGAAAAATTCAGATGAAATTCCTTTTCCAATAAATCAAGAGCAGTTAAAAATGCAGGTTGAAGAAAAAGAATTATCTGCTGTGGAAGATAGGAAAAATTTAGATGAAACTCGGTTGAAAATAAATCACGGACAGTTAGAAATGCAGCGTCATTTTGGGAATGTTAATTCTCTAGATGAAGCTATGTTTAAACGAGTAATTACTAAGAATAAAATTGACAATATGTCTCCTCAAGAACTAATGGTAGCTTGGGAAGATTCAGTCTTAGATTATACTCAAAAAATTCTTTTAGAAATTCCCGTAAAGCCAAAATGGAAAGTATTAGAAATTGGCTGCGGATTTGGTTGCTTCATCAAAAAATTCCGAGAAAAATTTGCACGGGTAGATGGTGTAGATATTTCGGAAAATATGATTAATTTTGCTAAACAATATTTGGCTGATGGAAAACAAAATGGAGAAGTTTATATTAATAATGGCTATGATTTACAACAATTTCCTGACCAAAATTATGACTTTGTTTATGCAACAATTGTATTTCAAAATATTCGTTCTATTTCTATAGTCAAAAGTTATTTAAGAGAAACATTTAGAGTGTTAAAACCAGGAGGATATTTCCGACTTCAGGTACAGGATCCTAGCACTCCAGATTTAGAAAATTTTGATGAGGAAGATGCAAAAGATAAACAATATTATTTTTCTGGGAATGCTTATACTGAGGAACAATTAAAAGATTTATTAATGGGAGCAGGGTTTAATTTAGTTTCTTTAAAATCTGCTAAACCTTCGATTTGGGCAACGGTAAGGCGAGAAGAAAAAGTAGAAGTAGCTGTAGAACATTTTCCTCGAATAACTACTCTTAAAAATAATCAAATGAGTATTGAATATCCAGAAATTTCTCCATTGTCAGATAATAATCATCGACCTTTTTGGTCTGTGGTTATTCCTACTTATAAAAAGGTGAAATATTTAGAACAAACTTTGAAAAGTGTTTTGGAACAAGCTCCTTCTCCAGAGGAAATGCAAATAGAAGTAATTAATGATTGTCCTGATAATAAAATCCAAAATGAAATAGCAGCTATTGTCCGAAAGGTAGGGGGAGAAAGGGTTAATTTTTATCGGCATTTTCCTCAAGATATTGGTCAAGCTCCGATTTTTAATGTTTGTCTTCAAAGAGCAAGAGGATATTGGATTCATTTACTCCATGATGATGATTTTGTTTTGCCTGGTTTTTATGAAAAGTTACGTCGGGGAATAGAAAATAAAACAACTTTAGGAGCAGCATTTTGTCGCCACTATTATATAGATGAAAATGATAATAAAAAGTTTTTGTCTGTGTTGGAAAGAGACACTCCTGGAGTTATAGAAAAATTTTTAGAAAAGATTACTGTAGAGCAACGTATTCAAGTTGTGGGAATGGTGGTTAAACGTGAAGTTTATGAACAATTAGGTGGTTTTTGTGACCAAGCTGTTTCTGCTGCTGACTGGGAAATTTGGAAGCGAATAGCTACTTTTTATCCTATTTGGTTTGAACCGGAAATTTTGGCTTGTTTCCGTTTACATTCTATTTCGGAAACTTCCCGTTTAATGCAGTCTGGAGGTAATATAGAAAATGCTAGGAAAGCTATAGAAATTACTGAAACTTATTTACCAAAAAATATGGCTGAAAATTTATCGAATCAAGCTAGGGAACATTATGCTCTTGAAGCTATGAAAATGGCTGCTTCTATGTTGAAAGGAGGTAATACTAATGGAGCGATCGCTCAGATTAGGGAGGGTCTTAGATGTAGTAAGTCTCTTACGGTAATTAATTTATTGGTTTCTATTTTAATTAATGCTGAAACAGAGGTTGAATCTTCTTTGAGTCAGACAAAAAGTCAGTCTGAAGTATCTTTAAAATCTCAGTCATTAGATTCTAATAAATCTGGAGATATTGATATTGAATCTTCTTTGAGTCAGACAAAAAGTCAGCCAGAAGTATCTTTAAAATCTCAGTCATT